>NZ_JAKVCI010000039.1:0-8406 GCF_022447305.1 Prochlorococcus sp. ALOHA_ZT_50
ATTAGGTCTCAAAAGTAATTTTGTGAGATTTAAATTTTTTGAGGAAGAATTAAACAACAATACTCCGCAAAAAAAAGGGTTGATAGTTTTTGGACAGGGATCAGGTCATGGAGTAGGAATGAGTCAATGGGGTGCTAAATATCTGGCTTCTAGCGGTCAAAAAGCTGAAAGAATATTAAAGCATTTTTATAAGGGTGTTCAGATTAAACCTTTTAGAAAAGATTACCTATAGAAGTTATTTAGCATTAAGGACTAATTTTGGATTTATATTAGATTGATCTTTATTTAAGAAGCCAATCCCAAGTAGTGTTTGTTTTTTATCTATTACTTTTATGGGTTTTTTGTAGTCAAAAGATTTGTTTTCCTGGAAGTAATTAATATCAACTTTAATTGCTCTTCCTGTTTGCCAAAAATTGATTTGTTCTTCATTACTTAAGACAAATGTTGAAATGTGATTAAGAGCAGAAATTGTTGGAATAATAAAATTTTTCGAGTTTTTTTTTCCTTTTTCTTTTTCGATATCAGATATTTTTATCGAGTTTTGTTCATCAAAGCCACAAGCTGAAATTCTTTTTAGTTGTAGAAGGCAACCTTCGGAATTAAGAATTTCTCCTAAATCTCTTGCAATTGCTCTTATGTATGTGCCAGCTGAACATTTGATTTTTATTTCTATGATTCCGTTTATTTGGTCCCATTTCATTAAAGTAAGTTCGTCTATTTTTACTTCTCTTGGTGCTAATTCAAAAATTTCATTCCTGAAAGATTTTTTATAAGCTCTCTCACCATTAACGTGCACACTAGATACTTTCGGCGGAATTTGTTTAATAATTCCTCTAAATCTATTTAAGTATTGATCTAATTTTTCATCACTGATTTTAGGCCAACTTTTTTGATTAATTATTTCTCCGTGAATATCATCAGTGTTAGTTCTTATCCCTAATTTAATTTGTCCTATGTAAGTTTTACCCTGAGGAAGATATTGAATAAATCTTGTTGCACTGCCTATCGCGATTGGTAATGTTCCTATAACTTCTGGGTCAAGAGTTCCTGTGTGACCGACCTTTTTCGTATTAAGTAACTTCCTTATTTGTTTAACACAATCATGTGAAGTACATCCTTTATCTTTATTAATTACTAAGAATCCATCTTTAGTTTCCATTTTTAATATTAAGAATACTTTGAGAAAGATTTATAACCATTCTATGATTTTGGTATTGGAAATTTAGAGTAAGAAATTGAAAAACAATAATTTTATTTTAAAAGAGTTTTTAGACAATGCTTTTAATTTGAAATCACATTTAATGGAATACTTATCTATTAGAGAATGTGATTTAGATGGATTCCTTGCAAATGCAAAGATGAATTTGGCAAATTCACATCCTGGAGATGCTTTGAATGATGTTTCAGATTTTTATACTGAAATAGTTGGAGATCGGCATGTAGCTGATTTAGCTGCTTGGCATATCACAAGCAAGGACTACATCGCTGATACTTTAAAACTTCAGCAGAGATTTTCTAGAGATTTGGTTTTAGATTTTGGAGGAGGTATTGGAACGCATGCCTTAGCTAACGCTATGTCTTCAAAAGTTGAGCATGTTTTTTTTGTAGATATTAATGAGACAAATAGAAACTTTGTTGAATACAGGGCAAAGAAATTAGGAGTCGAAAAAAAACTTACTTTTTGCAAGACAATTCAAGATACACAAATATCTAAATTTGATACGATAGTTTGCCTTGATGTTTTGGAACATCTTGCTGATCCAGCTTCACAAATTGAGATTTTCAATGAGTTTATGGATCCTAATTCTATTGCTTTATTTAATTGGTATTTTTTCAAAGGAGAAAAAAATGAATATCCGTTTCATATCGACGACATTCAAATTGTTGAAAAGTTTTTTGAGACTCTTCAATCAAATTTTTTAGAAGTATTTCATCCTATTCTTATAACTACAAGAGCTTATAAGAAAATTAGATAACTATATTAACTCTTTTTCTATTTCTTAAATTTCTTTTAATGCTTTCGAAACTTACTGTTCCTTCTTTGAGTGCAAAAAGGGTGTCATCTTTACCTTTTCCGACATTGATACCAGGCAAAAAGGATGTACCTCTTTGGCGAATTAAAATTGATCCAGCAGTTACTTTTTCTCCTCCATAAGCTTTAACACCCAATCTTTTGGAATTTGAATCTCTTCCGTTTCTAGTAGAACCTGTTCCTTTTTTATGTGCCATTAGAAGTGTTTAATTTGTAGATTTTTCGGATTTTGGTTTAGTTTCCTTTTTAACAGTTTCTTTTTTTGAAGAAGACTTAGGAGTGCTTTTACCTATTGATATAGATTTTACCATAACTCTTGTAAGTTCTTGTCTGTGTCCCATCTTTCTTCTTGTCTTTTTTTTCGGACGCATCTTGTATACAAGAATCTTCTTATCTCTTTTATGAGAGACTACTTCTAATTCAATTTTTGCGTCTTTAACGTAAGGTTTACCAACACTTATTGAGTCCTTATCCTTCAAAAGTAAAACTTTTTCAAGTGTTATCTTGTCTTTCTCTTTTGCATTTAACCTGTCTATGTCATAGTATCTATCAACTTCGAACCAAAATTGTTGACCTGAAGTTTCTGCTATTGCATACAATTCATTACTTTCAGAAGAATTGTTTGAGGAGTTTTTAGAATTTGTCATATCTTAAAGACGCTATTAGGCTCAAATTAATAATTTGATTAAGCCCAATAAGCAATCATAATAGTTTGTTTATTTTCTTATTTTGTAGTGTAATAAGTCAAGGGTTGTTTTAAATCTTTTATATCTATTCAGGAACTATAACGATGGCAGCAAGGAAAACATATATTTTAAAACTCTATGTTGCTGGAAATACTCCTAATTCAATGAGAGCTTTAAATACCTTAAGAGAAATTTTAGATAATGAATTCAAGGGAGTTTATGCTTTGAAGGTTATCGATGTACTTAAGCAACCACAACTTGCAGAAGAAGATAAAATTTTAGCCACTCCTACGTTAGCTAAAATTTTACCGCCACCAGTTAGAAAAATAATAGGTGATCTTTCAGATAGAGAGAAAGTTTTAATTGGTTTAGATCTACTTTTTGATGAATTAACTGAAACTGAATATAGTGGAGATAAATAATATATAAACCTTCTAAAATTAAAAATAAATTCAAAATTTATTTTATTTTTGTTTAATTAGCACAAAACTATGAATGATAAGAAATTTGGCAAATCAAATAAAATGCAAGTACAAAAATTACCAACTGGAATAGAAGGTTTTGATGATGTTTGTAGGGGTGGGTTGCCTGTATCTCGAAGTACACTCGTTAGTGGTACCTCAGGAACTGGTAAAACTGTTTTTTCTCTGCAATATTTACACCATGGAATTTGTAATTTTGATGAGCCTGGAATCTTTGTAACATTTGAGGAATCACCCTTAGATATTATTAGAAATGCCGCAAGTTTTGGTTGGGATTTACAAGAATTAATTGATCAAAATAAACTTTTTATTTTGGACGCATCTCCTGATCCTGATGGTCAAGATGTGGCTGGTAACTTTGACTTGTCTGGTCTTATTGAGAGAATTAGTTATGCAATTAGAAAATATAAAGCTAAAAGAGTTGCAATAGATTCAATAACTGCTGTCTTTCAACAGTATGATGCTATTTACGTTGTTAGAAGGGAAATATTTAGATTGATAGCAAGATTAAAAGAAATAGGTGTGACAACAGTTATGACTACAGAAAGGGTGGATGATTACGGACCAATTGCTAGATATGGTGTAGAAGAATTTGTATCTGATAATGTTGTCTTATTAAGAAATGTTCTTGAGTCAGAGAAGAGAAGAAGAACTCTAGAAGTTCTGAAGTTAAGAGGTACTGTACATATGAAAGGTGAATATCCATTTACTATGGGAATGGATGGAATAAGTGTGTTTGCCTTAGGAGCAATGAGATTAACGCAGAGATCCTCAAATATTAGGATTAGCTCTGGAGTTAAAGATCTTGATGATATGTGTGGTGGAGGATATTTTCAAGATTCCATCATTCTCGCCACTGGAGCTACTGGTACAGGCAAAACAATGCTTGTATCAAAATTTGTTGAAGATGCTTATAACAATAATGAAAGAGCAATACTTTTTGCATATGAAGAATCTAGGGCTCAATTGCTTAGGAATGCTACTAGCTGGGGTATAGATTTTGAAAAAATGGAAAGTGATGGATTATTAAAAATTATTTGTGCATATCCTGAATCAACTGGTTTAGAGGATCACTTACAAATTATAAAAACGCAAATTAATCAATTTAAACCAAAAAGAATGGCAATTGATTCTCTCTCTGCATTAGCCAGAGGTGTAAGTTTGAATGCATTTAGACAGTTTGTAATTGCTGTTACTGGTTATACAAAACAAGAGGAGATAGCAGGCTTTTTTACTAATACTGCAGAAGAATTTATGGGAAGTCATTCTATAACTGATTCTCATATCTCAACAATTACAGACACCATATTGTTGCTTCAATATGTAGAAATAAAAGGTGAGATGGCACGAGCTTTAAATGTTTTTAAAATGCGGGGATCATGGCATGATAAACGAATAAGAGAATTTATCATTACAAATAGTGGCCCAGAAATAAAAGATTCTTTTTCTAATTTTGAACAAATATTTAGTGGTGCCCCTCACAGAGTTGTGCCTGATCAAAATGTTCAAAATGTTTTTAAAGGAATAGATAATAATTAGATTATTTATTTAATTTCAGAACTTGGAAAAGAATCTGAATTATTAATAGCTTTTGTCAATAATTCATCTTTATCAGATTGTGCTAAGGCTAAATCAAACCAGAAAGTTGTTCCTACTCCTAATTCACTAGCCATACGAATCTCCCCACCATGTTTTTCAATTATTCCCCGCACTATAGATAAACCTAAACCGGTTCCTTGCTCAGTATGAACAGAATTCTCTACTCTATAAAAACGATCAAATATCTTTTCTTGATCAGCCTGAGATATTCCTGAGCCAGTATCAGCAATCTCAATTCTTACTTTTGGAAGTGGTGAAACTAATTCACATTGAGGGGCTGCATCATTTTTAATACTTGGAGGGAAAGCAGGACAGGAATCTGGCCAAGTATAAGCTCTTATAATTAGGGAGCTGTTTTTTGGACTAAATTTCAATCCATTTCCTAGTAAATTATCAAAAACCTGTAAAAGTAAATCAAAATTTCCAAGAATTGGAGGAATAGTTTCCTCTATATCATGAGCTAATGAAACATTTTTTTCTGTAGCATTAAGTCTATAATTTCTAAGAGTCTGTTCTATTGCTGGTTTTATGTCCATTTGCTCTAGCTGAACAATTTTCCCAGACTCCAATCTTGATAAATCTAATACATCATTTACAAGTCTTGTTAACCTATCAGTCTCTGAATTTGCAATTCCCAAAAATTCTATTTGTTCTTCATCAGAAAGCTGATCTTTTAAATCATGTAAGGTCTCTACATAACTTTTGATATTAAAAAGTGGTGTCCTTAATTCGTGCGAAACATTACTAATAAATCTATTTTGTGCCGCGTTAAGTTCAACTTCTCTAGTTAAATCTTGGATTGTTACAGCAATTCCTTTTAATTCAACTTTATTTGTATCTAAAACTGATTGCAAGACAATTCTTAAGGTTCTTGCTGGTTCTCCTAAACTGAATCTTAAATCGTCCTTCTCCTTTTCCCTGTTTAAAATAGATTCTATATTTGTATGTAAGTCGTTAGATAAAATTTCGGGGATTTCATTTAAAAAATGTTTACCTTCTAGAAATCTTCCTTCCCAACGAAATAATCTCTTTGCTGTTGGATTAGTAAGTACAATCTTGCCTTGTGAGTCCAATAATATTGCACCATCAGCCATTGTAGCTATTAATGATTGCTGCTTGATTTGTGCCGCTTTTAGTTCTTCTATATTAGCTTCATCATAATTTTCTAACTGTGTTGCCATTCGGTTAAATCCATTTAAGAGTTCTCCTAGATCACCTGTCATGGGTAAAGAAATTCTGGATTTAAAATTTCCTCTTGAAATTTCTCTAACACCTCTTACTAACTCTCTGACGGGTCTTGTAATAGTTAGTGCATTAAATACAGCTCCAAGTATTACTAAAACCCAAATAGAGATAAAAACTGCAATGGTTACTTCTCTAGTTAAGGCAGCACTGGCTAGTGCTTTTTTATTAGGGGTGACTCCCAAAGCTAAAGTTCCAAGATATTTGCCTTTCCACAACATTGGGACAAATACATCTGTTACTTGACCTTGAGGTGTCGCATGCTGCCTAACCAAAGGGAATTGTGGTCTCTTTTTCAATTCTGAAGGTAGTTTTAATTTTCGAGTGAGCTGAAACTGACTGTCTGAGCTTGTTGGTGTTGCACTGATCGGTATCCCAAGTTGAACAATATCTTCAGCATCAGTAAAGAATATATAACGCAGGTTTCGACTTGATCTCCAAAACTTTTCAGCTACATTTGAAATTTCTTTTTTTTGGTTATTAGCAACTAATTCTGTAACATTCCCAGATAACAATAAGCCAAGATCTCGAGCATATCTAGTATCATTCATACCTGCATCTCTTTGAATACTATTTAATGCAAAAAAAGTTATTCCTGTCATTAGGAGGCTTACGACAAGAGTTGCTATGGCTAATAACTTTGTTCTTAAGCTGAACCCACTCCACCAAGCGAGGAGTCCATTAATCCAATAGTTATTATTCATATCTTCATTATCAGTGATGTTATATTTTCTACTTTCTCGATTATTGGTATCCACCATAAGCTTAATTCTCCTTAGAAAAGTTTTTTCTCACTTGATGACCTATGTCATTTCTAAAGTAAATACCCTCAAAATGAATTTCTTTTAAATTTTTGTATGCTTTTTCAAAAACCGTATCGAAGTCTTTATCTTGACAGACAATACTTAAGACTCTTCCTCCAGCAGTTAATAATTTCCCACTTTCACTAAAAGAAGTACCTGAATCAAAAATTTGACAATCATTTGAATCAATCTTACCTATTTTTATTTGATAGCCAGTTTTATATTCGTGAGGATAACCTTTGGAGGTCGCTATTACACAACCACTAACTTTATCAGAAGTATTAATTTTTTCATCACCAGTTAAATTTCCCATTGAGCATTTTTCTAAAAGAAATACAAAATTTTGATCCATCAAGGGCATTATTGTTTGGCATTCTGGATCACCAAATCTGCAATTATATTCTATAACTTTGGGCCCAGATTTTGTGATCATTAACCCAAAATAAATTACGCCTCTATAGTCAATATTTCTTTTATTTAGTTCATTTATTGTAGGTTCAATTATCTCTTTGATAATTCTATCAAGGTAATCTTCTGTTAATAATGGGGCAGGAGAATAAGCCCCCATACCTCCTGTATTTGGACCTTTATCTTTTTCATTAAGTCGTTTGTGATCTTGGGCCGTTGGAAGTAATGTATATCTCTTTCCATCGCATAAAGCAAAAACTGAAACTTCTGGCCCTTGAATTTTTTCTTCTAGAACAACTACATTCCCAGAGTTGCCAAATCTACCATTAAAAATTGTCTCTGCTGCTTTAAAGCATTCATCTTTTGAATTAGGAATAAAAACACCTTTACCTGAAGCTAGACCATCAGCTTTTACTACAAGTGGAATTGATGATGAATTAATAATTTTTTTGGCTTCTTCTAGAGAATTGACTTTCCAAAAGTTTGCAGTTGGAATATTTGCGTCTTGCATAAATTCCTTCGCCCAAGATTTGCTAAATTCTAATTTTGCTCCATCTTTATTAGGACCAAATACTTTAAAATCTTTTTTGCGAAGAAAATCAGCTAATCCATTTGCTAGAGGTATTTCTGGTCCAATTACAACTAAATCTATCTTAAAAAAATCAAGCTTTTCGACTAGTTCATTTTTATTATTTATATCAATTTTTATTCTTTCACATTTATTTATTCTTTCTGAACCAGCGTTACCAGGTATTAAATAAACTTTTTTAACTAATTCATTTTTTTGAATAGCCCAAGCCAAAGAGTTTTCTCTCCCGCCATTTCCAATTATTAAAATATTTTCTAATCTAATAAAGTTCCTAGAACTAGGTGAATTAATTCCCATATATTTGTTTTTTAAGGTTATGAGGTTTCGATGAATAATCAGTTAAAATGAAATAAAATCATTTGAAGTTGATCTCTAATAATTATGTTAATTACAAAAAGTACTTTAGTAATCATAATGAGGTTTTAAGTTAATGAATAATAAATATGAGTTGATTTATGAAGGCAAAGCAAAAAAAGTATTTACTCATGATGATGCAAATAAAGTAAAAATTGAATTTAAAGATGATGCTACAGCTTTTAATGCAATGAAAAAAGAAAAATTTGAA
>NZ_JAKVCI010000004.1:0-13001 GCF_022447305.1 Prochlorococcus sp. ALOHA_ZT_50
TCTTTTGACCTGCTTAGCGCTTTTATCAATAACCATTAATTCATCATTTGCAGAATCATAAGCTAATAACTGAGGTAAATCACCTGCATACCTTCTTATATTTGGATTGCTTGTATTCATATCTTTATTCTACTCCCCTATCGTTGCATCACATTGTAACTGCGTGAAATAACCGCTGTTATCAATACTATGATCCGCTCGAATTACGTACCAACTTCTATCAACAACTTCCCTGCGATAACCTTCTACTCTTATCCTTTGACCACTTTGTAAATTAGGATTCCCTAAAGTAGTAATAATTAACCTTTCATTGCTTCTAGATAGATTTCTAAACTTAGTCTGAGCTTCGCTTGTGGCTATAGAAGCATTATCATAAGTCAAAGGTAAAACCAAAACATTATCACCTTCAGAACCTACTAATACTTCAGCAACATCGTCACCAGATTTATAGTTAGCTTTAACCCCACTGTAGTTAACTAATTCACTTACATTATAAGCAATATCAATAATGTCACTATCAGCCTTGGCATTGAATTTTATGGTTCTTAAAGGGACTACAGTAGTAGCGCTAGTTAAAAAGTTCTCACGCTTCTTAAAATAAACAATATTATTTTTAACCTTAAAAATAGCATCATAGCGCTTAGCAAGCTTACTGAGAAAAGCTTGATCACTCTCATTCTGAACTTGATGCCCAATATCGATATTCTGCAAACTCAAGTCAACTGAATACCCTAGCCCAGCACTAGTAGCCAAGCTAAAAACTACACCAAGTAAAGTAGTTCCATCAACCCAAGTGCGCTGACGAGCATTCGCTAAACCTTTAGTACTATAGTTAATACCCAAACCTTGCACCTGAAGAGTCTGACCAGCAGAGGCATTAATTCTCACCTGGTAATCAGTAACTTTATACTTGCCAAAAGGGATTATCTGCTTGTCACTATAACCTAAGCTAAATTCAAATTCAGCACCTCTTGCAGGTAGGGCAAAGTTATTTCCGGGTAATTGATTACTTACAGTTAAATTAAAACTATCATTTATAAAACCAATATTATCGCTAATAAGCAATGTTGGAGCCATACCAGCCTCATATATCTTTGCCCCGATATTAACCGAACCGCTAGTTATATTTATAAGTGGTTTAACTCCCTGTGTCATTAACTAAATACATCCACGAAACCGTTATCTATTTCAGAATCATTAATAACAGGTAAAACTATTTTTTCATTTGCTCTTAAAAACCAATCCTTTCTCCTAAGCAAATTAGGATTAGCTTCTAAAATTTTTGACTCTAAACCAGCTAAACCATAGTAAGCAAAGGCTATAGTGTCTAGCCTATCTCCATCTTTAGCCGTATAAACAACATCCGCCATCTAACTCCCAAATCCTCTTAACGGGTTCTTACCCCTAAGTACATCACCCACAGCACCAAACAATTGATCTAATAAATTCTCGACTGAAGCGTCAGTTAATTCATCATCACCAAAACGAACCATTCTAACTAAAACATCTTGATCAGCAGCCATTCCGTTTGACCTAATAGCTCTCTGTGACTTCTGGATACTATCTATGAACCATCTACCATAATACGTACCATTACCGTCTCTAAGTTTTTCTACGTCCTGCCTCTGGGCTTTAAATTCAAGTTTTTGCAAACTCTTGCTTCCAACTATACCTGTATTAGTATTTAATGCGCCTAATCCTAACTGAACGCCCCCTAAAGTACTTGAACGAATAGGCATTAAAGGAATAACCTTTCCTTGAAGAATTAACGTCTGACGACCGACACCCATAGCTTGATGAATTGGTCTAGCTCCAACTCTATCTATTTGAACCCAACGATACTCTTCTAACCAGTCCATTTGGCTAGGTGAAAAAGTTGAATACTTAAAAATATAATCTCCCCAAACTAAAACAGGTCTTAAAGGGAAAACTTTAGCAGGATTTGTAAAAAGTAAATTACCAATACTCATAACTGGGTACTCCTCTTAACTTGAGATACTAGCTCATCATTTCTGTCATTCATTGCAAATTTAACAGCGCTTGCTATAGAGCTGGCGCTTGCACCCATACCACCACCAACGCTATCAGGGATATTAACAGTTACGGGACTAGTAATGTTAACTACATTACCACTACTAGGTGTTTGAGGTAAAACAGTAGAAGTTACAGCCTCACTCATCCTACCCCCCATACCAGCAAGAGTATTTTGACCAAACATAGCACCGCCTACTTGAATCCCTAAGTTTGTTAATTGAGCACCTATTCTGACCACTGAACTTAAGAGGCTAACCATATTCTGTAAAGCCATCTGAACCTCAGGGTCTTTTAAAGTATTTGCAAATACTCGCATAGCTTCAGTTGCTGTATCTATCAAAGCTGGCATAGTATCTCCTAAAGCGTCTATAAAAGCAAGTTTAACTTCTTCAGTAGCACTGGTTAACTCCTTCATTTGATTACCTAAGCTCGATCTAATACGATCAGCAGTTCTCTGAGCAGCACCACTACTATTTTCTAAAGCTTCAGTGTAATTAACAATTGTTCCAGCGCCAGCGCTCATTAAAATATTTAATTCTTGAATAGCTTCACCACCAAATATAGTAGCTAAAGCAGCTTGCTTCTGAACACTTGTAGCATTAGCTAATTTTTTACTAAGCTCATCAATGATACCAGCAAAGTTTTTAATCTCACCATCTTTAGTAAATTCAAGATTGTACTTAGCCATCTCTTCACGCATAGCCTTGGTAGGCTTTAATATACGAGTTAAAGAAGTACCAAGCGCTCTAGTAGCTATAGAACCATTTAGACCATTGTTACCAAGAATCCCAATAATCGCACTTGCTTCCTCAAGGCTTATCCCTAAAGCTTTTGCAGTTGGACCCATGAACTTCATAGCCTCTGCAAACTGAGTCATATCATTCTTACTAGTGTTAACAGTCTTAACCATCACATCCATGACCGCAGTAGCTTCAGTTAAAGGCTTTTTAAATTGAGCCATAGTACTAAGTAAAATATCAGTACTTCCAGCTAAGTCCATACCAGAAGCTGTAGCTAAATCTAATACTTTTGGTAAAACGGCAACTTGCTCAGCAGCCTCAACTCCAGCACGACCTAAAAACGTCAACGCTTCAGCGGCTTGAGTAGCTGTAAACTCGGTACTAGCGCCCATCTCTCTAGCAATATCGGTTAGGTTTTCCAACTCAGCAGCAGTAGAATTACTAACCGCTCCAGCCGTCGCAATTTGAGTACTAAACTCTCCAGCCAACTGTAAACTATTACTTACAAAACCAATAGCAGCTTGAACACTCAAGTAAGCAGCAGCTAACCCAGCCACTTTACTTACTAAACCAGCTGTATTCATTTGAGCTACTTTAGTTGATTGAGCATATTTAGTTGTTTGAATAGCAGTCTTTTCAGTTGCTCTGCCCTGCTCTTTAACTTCTTTTTCAACACGATCAGCAGCTCTGCTCATTGCCTTTTGAGCAGCGGTTAATTTGCCTATAGTCTTTTGAAGTTCCTTAGCTCTAGCAATAGCCTTGTCAAACGATTGAACATAATCACTCGCTAATTGAGCAGTTAATGTTACTTTAGCTTGTTGACCATTTGCCATCTATTACTAATTTTAACCCTTACGCTGAGCTGCTTTTATTTGCCTTTCTTTCCTGTTCTAAAATCCATACAAAATCATCATAGTATTCAAAAAGTCTATCTAGCTCAATATCCCTCAACTCTTCAAAACTATTATGAGTATGTCTACTTAACTGAATAATCCAGACTTCAATTAATTCCCTACAAAACTTATTAGGATTAACTATATCGTCATAACGCTCTAATTCAATAACTGGATTGCGAATTGTAAAGCTATCAAAGAAAGATACTAAGCTTCTAACAAATAAACCAAAATCAGGTAAATTAATCGTTAAGATCGGCTTCAAGCTCTTCATCAGGTTCTTCCAAGGATTCTTTAACTTTATCCTGGATTCCTTCATAGAGACCTTGACTCTTAGCAAACTCAATGGCAACTGAAAGCCTTTCATTACGAAAGGGTAAAATCTGTTTAATCATTACCTCCCTATAGAAGTGTTGACCATCGATTAAATTAAGGTTCTCAATTTGATTTAAGCCTAAGTCGCTAATTTCCACCAGTAACTTATCACAAACTTCTTGATCGGTGATACTAGTATCTTTGTAAAACTTTTCAGCTAAAGCTAAATGCTTAGACTTAAGTCCATTGTAGTTAACAATCTCAGTACCATCCTCTAAAGGTTCTACTAGTTGATAAGTGTATTTATATCCCATTAATTCCCCCATTTTCTAATTAAACGTTGCTTTGAGCTAATAAAGCGATATCGTCATCATCTGTAATATCCCAAACAAACTCTTCTCCACCTTTACGGTCTCTATAGAAATAACAAGTAAATTCACAGTTAAGTTGTTGAATTTCACCCTGAGTTAAATTCTGACCAGCAGCCATATTTAACCAACCTCTCATAGTTCTAGTTCTCTTAACCTTAGCTCCTGTATTGGTATCTAGTTCAATAGAGGTGATAATTAATTGTTGTTGCTGTCCGTTCTTTCCTCTCTGTTGGAAATTATGAATAGCGATAGAATCTTCACCTAAAGTAAAGCTTGCGATCTTAACACCTGACTCTCTACCCGTTGGATAACCACCAACACCAGCTAATCCACCGCTTGGATACTCAGCAGTTTCACCTTCAAAACTAGGAGGAGTGAAAGTTAATATAGTCCCATCAAACTTAATGTTATTCTGGTTATCCCTTAAAGAACCGCTATATCGTGTGCTAATTGTTGGCTTTCTAAATGTCATTTCTCTTTAATTCCTTCCTTATACAGCATCAGCTAATACTGAACCTAAAAACCTCGTAGTTAATGCAAGCTCTGTGGTTACTCTTGTAATAGTTCCAACAGGAGTAAATTCTAATTTTGCGTAAATTAAACCTTGATTCAAATTAGCTAAAGGATTTCTTTCTGGCGGTAAAGTTACTCTAGTTGCACCATTCAATAAAGTTCCTTTATACCTATCTAAATCATCAGAAATAGCTTCCTGTAAATCATCTAAATTCTGACCAGTTAATGGCTGACCAAGAAAACCGCCTGCGATCTCTTGCGCTCTAACCTCTAAGAAATCAGTGATACGCTTAGAACCCTCAAAAGTAAAGAACTCTTCATTCGTTGTAGTGTTTTCACCAATTACTCTAAATCTGCTACCACCATCATTAACAATAGTCGTTATATTGTTTGAGTTTAAAGTACCTACTGAACTAGTAGCGCTATTGTTAAAGTCATACTTACGCTCACTAGCTATACAGTCAGGGATAAATGAACCAGTTAAACCTTGAGCTAAAGAAGCATCATTATCAATTGCTGCCCTCATGCCAGCAGCTACAGCAGCAAAACTTCTGAACACAGTTACTGAGCCAGTTAGTGGGGTGAAACCAGGCTTGTCATTAAATAACCTAACATTCTTACTATTGAAGTCATTTCTATAGTTAATAGCTGCACTTACAGTAGTTTCCTCAACGTCTACGTAAATAGTTCCTTTAAGGTTTTCAGCTTGAGTTAATAAAGATGAAACTACAGGATCTAGAGTGTTAGTGTCAGGTTTAATTCCTGCAAAACCTGGAGCTATAAAGATTCTTGGTGTAAAACCAGTCTTCGCTTGAGAATTTTTAAATTCTTCAATTGAATTAACAATATCAGTCTGAGTCACAGCAGAAAAATCAACAAAAGTATAATTAACTGAGATTGTAGCTAATCTATCAATAATCAAGCTAGTTGAAACTCTATTAATAATTCCATCATCTGCATTGATTGTATAGTCTGTATTTAAAACTGCTGTGGCTGTATATTCAACGATAACTGTTTCACCAGCAGCAATAGCGCCAGTACCTTCTCTAGTAATAACATTTGATGCAACTGTATAATCTGTTCCACCACCTACATAAGTAGTAAGACTATCAGAAGACTTAACAGCGTCCACGCTAGTAATTCCACTAGGTAAAGTTATAGTCTCATCTGCTAAAAATGTTTTGGTGACTATAAAATCAGTGTCTAAAGTAACTGCACTTATATAACCGTTATCCAACTGAGCTTCATTTGCTCCGTTCAACACGGCTAATTCGCTAGTAACCGTATCATTGTGAACCGCTGGATCACATACGTTAATTACACATGCCGTAAATGTTCCAGACTTCCTAACTAAATCAACTGCATCAGGGATAGTTGCACTATCTGCTTTATACTCCCCATACTCTTCAAAAATAGTAGTACCATCACCAGTAAAACCTTGAACAACCCCAACGTCTCCTTTACCAGCTGTACCAATAACACCTATAACACTAAAATCACTTTGTGGGGTAGTCTGCACCCCTGTGCTAGTTACTATAGTCTCGGTTGTAATTGCATTTCCCATAACTTTATTTTATAACCTTTTTAACCTTCATTTTTAACACGAGTTTTATACTCTTCAATAATATTTAAAAACATATCTGCTATTCTGCTATCTAACTCTAAAGAATTTTTGTCTCTATCAATCAAACTACCTAGAAAAACTAGCTGGTCATAATTAACACTAGTTCTTTTAGTTAATATTCCCTCAACTACTTTCTTCCCAGGTAAATCTAGATATGTCTCCATTGCACCCTGCAACTCTAAAGCTAAACTTAAATCGGTTTTTCCGATTTTACTAATCTCTTGATTAAAAAAATCTAATGGCTCAATAGATGTAGTCTCAGGCTTCTCAGGTTCAACTACTTCACTTAAATTACTTTGAGGTAAACCAGGTGGAGCAATCCATGCACCATCTTCGTTTTTGTAACCACCCAAACCATTCTCAGTTACATATTCATATCCTTGCTCTTCTAAATCTTGTCTACGCATAATTAAAATGGCCTTCCTTCAACTTGTACATAATGAGTACCCCATGGCTCGACATAACCGCCATCTGAACCAGCGCTAGCGGTAGTACCATTTGTGGAGAAAAAAGAAGCGCCACCAGTTCCAACATTACCAGTCTTCGTTGTTGTATTTGTTAAAAATGTAGATGCCTGTGCATAAATCAACCCAGAGTGTCCGCCGCCACCGCCGCCACCCGAGTGATTACTAACAGGGTTATTGTCTGAACCACTGCCGCCATTTCCACCAGATACATCAATAGTGCCACCATTAAAGTTTATAGTATTGGCAAACAAAAAGACATACCCGCCGTGTCCGCCACCGCCACCACCAACGGCATCATTTAATGCCCCATCTTGCCCATTACCACCAGTCATTGTTATATTTGCAGCTATCTCTATTGAATCAGCAATTAACACTATAGCGCCAGTACACGTTCCACCCGATAACGCACCTAATCCCGCTTGTGCTGGGGAAGAAATATTATTACCATTAGAAGAAAAACCACCTGCACCGCCGCCGCCGCCAGTAGTTGTTTGAGCTAAGGAATTAAAGGTATCTTCTGTTTGAAAAGTTCTATTAATAAATAAATTATAAGTATAAGCTCCTGCACCAAAAGGTATTGGTGTTACCTGTGGCTGCCCACCACCAAAGCCCTGTAAGGCACTACCTCCTCTACCGGTTGCTAAGCTAAATCTAGTTGAAGGATATTCCCTAAGCTTATTCATACTACCAGTAGATGCCAGTAAAGGTCTGCTTTCGATAAGCAAACCATCTGGGGAAGTACCAAAAGTTGCACCAGAACCATGTCCGCCTCCACTTTTACCAACGGGAACTTTTTTAGTCCCACTAAACCCTGAAGTATTATTAGCATGATCATAAGGCATATCAAGAAAAACACCTCGCTCTCCCCGATTAACCCCAATAACTCCGTTACCACCAATAGTAATATTTTGAGCTGCTTTAATGACATTTAAACCATCTACTGTTAATTGATGTCCTGAATTAATGGTGAAATTTCGGCAATTAATTTCATTGTAAGAAAATTCTTTACCAATTACAAAATTACCAGTACTCGAAAAGTCTCTAGCTACATTATTTATATTAGGTAAATCTAAACTAACAGGATAGTTATTAACTGAATACTCTATCAAACCCCATTCAAATTGATATTTGCAAACAGGGAAATTAACTATCCCTTTGAGCCCACCTGAGCCACCACCTAAAAAAGTACTTACTGAATTTACACCCATTTAATATCTTCTCCCTTTGACAACAATTTTCTTTATCTCAAAAAAATTACTATTACTTTCATTTTTTTCAACAAAAAAAGTTAGATAAGCTTGGTCTACTTCCTTGTCATTGTCATCTAAATTATTAAACCTATAAGCTGCATCTGATCTGGTGATAGTCAATTTATTTGTGGTCGTTGCATTACCGATAGTGTTTTCTGCACCAAAATAATTAAAGCCATTAAAGAAAAATTCATCACTATTTAAAAATGTTTCAAATGGTGCATCCATGTCAAGGTTGTAAATAAACCCACCAAATAAAGTCATTTGATCATAATTAGAATCTATAGCAGCGTGGTTATTACCTTTAATTTGATATTGACCNATAAAGTTACGATCATNGAAAAANACTAAAGGAATNAANTTAGCATAAAANCTAAACCAAGTNACNCCAGTATCNGANCNNNNACCNAAATCCGNATCNTNACCNNCNNNAGTNCCNCCNGCTAAAGTNTTCCACCATTGNCCTNNACCGTCTTGCACTACATCATTAGCGACATANACTGTACCTGAAGCCCAAGCACCCATGTCTTGATAAGTAAATGGAGTATTACCATCTGTTCCAACATAAGCCGTCCATGCAACTCCGGTATCCGACCCACCTGCTAAACCTGAATCATCCCCCGATGAAGTTCCACCGCCAGCAGTTTTAAAATAGGCTCCAGTANAATCTTGAACAATGTCATCAGCAGCATAAACTGTAGCGTCAGCCCATAGACCACGGTAACTAAACTCACTAGGAGTCATACCACTATCTGTAGCATCGTAACCCCATACAGCATCTAGTTTAAATCTTCCAGCTCCACGTTTACCTTGTCCTTGAGTACCTACAGGGCTCTGACCAAGTAAACCACTATCTGCATCAGAATCAATATCACTTAAGTTATATCTAACACCCAATCTAACACTTTCACTAGCAGGAATTGTAATTGTTCCGCCAGCCATATATAAAACGTGTTTATCTGTAAAAATATCTGTATTAACTAAAGTTACAAGTCCTGCACTAATTGGATTGTTGAAATCATAACCACCACTACGAATACAATTAGCAACTAAATCAGAAGCTAATAACTCAGCTCTAAAATCTGCATAATCTTGAACCTCATTTTGTTCTGAACTTTGAGCAATACGAGATGAACCAGTTGCATCTTTAGTTAAATATTGATGCCCAACATAATTCTGAGTTTTATCGTATCTGCTTAGTCTTCCTGTTAAACTCATAATTTACTTTTGATAATTTAATTTGTGTCAGAAGGAAACATAAAGAAAATTAACAACTTCTACCCCCTATTTTAACTTAGATTTCTATGACTAATTTAATCTCATTTTCGATATAACCAGCTCTTGGGACAGAACTAGTGTTTAAGTTAACTAATTGTGTTTCACTAGCAATATCTGTTACTTCAAAAAATTCTTTCCCTTCATAAGGTGTATTAAGAGTTGTATTATAAACAAGATTTAAACTATTCATATTACCCAAAGCAACACCTTGACTATCAACCAACCCACGCTCATCAATAACAAAATCAATATAAAGCTTGTTGGTTGGAGTAAGACTTTGAGAGTAAGTAAATCCATCAACTTCCAAATCACCACTTACATCATCAACTACATAAAACTGATTCCTAGTTCTTCTATAAAGAGTAGGTGCATCACTATAACCAACTTTTAATAAAATACGACTTGCTAAAACTGTAGCAATAGTATCTACTAAAGCAACTATGTGAGTTTCTTCTAACTTGATTAAAAGAAACACTCTTATATCCTCTGTTAACCCTGGGAAATTTTGACCATAAATGTCATCTAAAAAACTTTCATCAAGTCGAGTTTCATCATAAACTAAAATCCCAGAGCCTAAATCATTGTTTGTAATAGCTAAAACCTTGGTGTAAAAAGCTTTTGCAATATCAATAGCAGTTACAACATCTTGCATCTTATTAGCATCAGTAAATGTATCAGCCAAATTAATAGTAAAAAAGCCAGGATCATTATCGGTAATACTACCAAGGTTTACACCTGACCATTCAAGAGCCTTTCTTATAGCCCATACAGTACCTCTTCTTTGCTGAAACAACTCAGCTTCTTCTAGCGCACTGTAATCAAGATCTATAACCTTACTTAAAGCACCAAGACCTTTTTCAATAAATAAGTAAGGCAAAATTTTACTATTTGCCGAATCGTAACGTATTCTTCTGAAAGTTTCTAAAGCATTATCAATCGTTTCCCAGTCAAAGACCTTTAAGATATCTTTCTCTAACTGAGAAGAAGCTGGATTAAGCAATAAATCTAAACCAAATCTTTGAGAAGTTCCAGCGAGTGAAAATTGAGGATCACCCTCGTTAAGTAATATGACGCTTTCAAAATTGCCCTCATTAGCAAAAAGCTCCATATCTTCAAAGTAAGTAGGATCTACACTCATCTAAAATTTAAAACCTGCATTAGTTAAACTCAAAGTACCTATATTAATTTTTTGACTTTCAGTAGCAACTAAATCACTAAATAATATTGTTTTACCAACATCTGTATAAACCTTAATATCAGAAATACCATCTATTAAAAGAGTTTTGTTAATCCAAGCTAAATTAAGATCTCTAGCAAGACCAATTTCACTAGCAAAAGCAGTATTGAATATTCCTTCAAGACTTTCAAATGTAGCCACTGGTGTATCTGGCAAAGAAAATACATCAATATAAAGATCTTGGGTAACAATACTTGCAGAATTAACATTTACTTGAACACCACCAATCTTAACTATCTCTGCACTAAAAGCATCACTTACAGCAGTCAATAAAGCAGAATCTGCAACACCACCATTATCAGTAGCCAAAATATAAACATCTATAACCGCTGCTGTAGTACTCTGCACAAAAACATCAGCTACACGCTCAACATCTAAAGCAACTGAACTAAAATAACTATCTGACTCCGCCCTAATACCAGCTTGAGTCAATAAAATACGATTTCTAAAAGCATCATCCGTTTCCAAAACTGCCTCAGTTGGTGGGATAGCATCAGGATCAGCAGGGGTAACAATTGATCTAGCAATATTATAATTAGCCGCAACGTTATCTAAATCATTACCTGTAGAAGTAGCAATCAATACAGCTTTCACGGCATCATTTAATTTAGTTATAAACCTATTTTCAGCAACAGCATTGATATTTACATTCTTAGTAACAATATCACCATCTTGGTAGATCTCATACTCAGGCGCTAACTCTTTAAAATCCTCAATACGCTGAGCCTTTAAATTTTCTACAGAAGTAACATCTTCAATAATATCGGGATCAGGTAAAGAACTAATTTGTATACTCATATTAAATCACTCTCAAATAATGCTACTTCATCGTTATTAGCTCGAATAGCGTAACGAATCCTTACCTTCATTCTACCAGCCAGCCTATCATTGGTATTATCAAAACCAACCTCTAGGGCAACTAGTTTGATTTGCGGTATATAGTCACCTATAGCATCTGCAAGTAACGCTCTGAATTGAATAATCTTATCTTCCGTATCAGGACTTCCAGGTATAGCAGGTATATCGCTACCATACTCATTCACATAAATATAATCTCCACGATTAGTTTTAATAAGCTGCTCTAACTGTTCGTCAATCCAAGCTTTATATTCTATCGGTCTTCCTGTAACTCTACTAATTAAAACCATTAAACACCTACCCTCACTGGTATACCATTAAACGTGAAAGTAACTCCAGTTACAGCAACATTACCACTAGGGTCAATATTAATGCCGCCGCCACCGCTATTCATGCTTACGCCTGCAACCCCCGCCGACACCTCACTGGCACCCGCTTGAATCCTGGCTTCAGTGCTACTAACACGAGCATTAAAACCATTTGTATGTTCTATATTAATCCTATTGTTTCTTAAAGATACTGTGTGCCCAAAAGCATTTAACACCAACTCATCATCTCTGAATTGAATATTGTGATCATGAGCGTTAATACTTAAATTCTTATCAGTACCAGCATTAATATTTAAACTCTCATCATTAACTTGAATCGAACCATTGTCACCAAAACTAAAATTAGTAGTTTGATCATTATCAGGCATACCGTTTGCAATAATTGGCAAGATATAACCTTGTGCTGGGCTACCACTAGGACATAAAACTAAAACTGAATCATCAACACTAATGTTGTAATTCAATTTACCAGTGGAAAATCTTACAGTCATCCATTTAATAAACGGTGTTTCAACACCTGGAGCTAATATAACCTTTGCAGTACTAGTATCTAAGTCAACGGCACTTACTTTCCCGGTATGCACTACCCAATTAAGCTTACTATTAAGCTGATTTAAATTAGCAATCGCTTCCAATACTGGATTATCATCAGGCTCACCGTTAAATTGCATCTTCTACCTCCAAAGGATTTGTTTGAGCATCATCTACATAGTACTGAATCAAACTAGTGTTATCTACATAGTAACCATTAATATTCTCAGGGACTTTAACATCGAGTAAGTTATTATCCTCTTCCTTCATATGTATCTGAGTAATTGTTGGATAAGTAATAGTTTCTTCAACATAATCAATCCATCCAGGAGCTTCAAAAGTCCAAATATAAAGCAATCTACCATTTTCAGCCTTAAGTATCTCAAAGCCTGCATATCTTACAAAGTCAGTATTAGAATTAGCATCACCAGGGTTTAATAATTCGTCTCCAAGACTACTATTAACTTCTCCTTCACCAGCTTCTACTAAATTCCCCTCACTGTCATAAGGGCAAGCTGCATTAAATGGAACATTGATTAAAGCATTATAAATCTGAGTTCG
>NZ_JAKVCI010000040.1:0-7908 GCF_022447305.1 Prochlorococcus sp. ALOHA_ZT_50
AGATCTTACTGGATTGGAGATCGCTGAAGAATATAGAGCTGCGATTGAACAAAAGCAAATAGCTGGTCAGCAATTACTAAGAGCAAAGACTGAAGTTGAAATTGCTGAACAAGAAGCACTTAGATATGAGACATTAAATAGAAGTCTCGACGATCAAGTACTTTTCAAATTATTTCTCGACAAATGGGATGGTAGTACACAAGTTGTTCCTGGCTTACCAGGTTCAGCAGGAGGTACGCCCCCAGTGATAGTTGGTGGTAGAAGATAATTTTAGAAATAATCTTTCTAAAGATTTAATCATTTACTTATTTTTTCTTTGAGTAAATACGAGTAAATGATTATTTTTTTATTGCATTAAAAGATTCGTCAAAAGCCTCGATAGTTTTATCAATTTCTTCTTCGCTGTGAGCTAGTGATGTGAAACCAGCTTCGAAGGGACTTGGCGCTAGGTAAATTCCTCGTCGAAGCATTTCTCTATGCAACTTACCAAAAAGTTCGGCATCATTTGTTTTGGCTTCATCAAAGTTTCTAACTGGCCCATCGCATAAGAAAAATCCAAACATAGCGCTTACACTTCCACCGTTAATAGCAATACCGTTATTTTCTGCAGACTGAATTATCCCTTCAATTAATCTAGAAGTTGTTGAATCAAGTTTATCGTAAGTACCATCTTGTTTGAGCAGTTCAAGAGTTTTTATTCCAGCAGTCATTGCTAGTGGATTGCCGCTCAAAGTGCCTGCTTGGTATACCGGCCCTGAAGGGGCTACCATTGACATTATTTCTTTCTTGCCTCCATAAGCTCCAACAGGTAGGCCTCCACCAATTACTTTCCCAAGGGTGGTTAAATCAGGAGTAACCCCAAACTTTTCTTGAGCTCCTCCATAACTTATTCTGAATCCAGTCATTACTTCGTCAAAAACTAATAAGGATCCATTCTCAGTGGTTAATTCCCTTAATCCCTCCAAGAATCCAGGTTCTGGAGTAATAAATCCAGCATTACCAACGATAGGCTCAAGAATAACCCCCGAAATGGCATCAGGATTTTCAGAAAATAATTTTTTTACTGCTTCAAGGTCATTGTAGGGAGCAGTAAGTGTGTTGGCAGTTGTTGTCCGTGGAACACCTGGAGAATCTGGTAAACCTAGAGTGGCTACACCTGATCCTGCTTTCACTAAAAACATATCTGCATGACCGTGATAGCAACCGTCAAATTTAATAACTTTATCTCTTCCAGTAAATGCTCGCATAAGTCTCAAAACAGCCATGCATGCTTCAGTTCCACTATTAACAAATCTAACCATTTCTACAGATGGGACTGCATCTATTACCATTTCAGCAAGTTTGTTCTCTAGAACGCATGGAGCACCAAAGCTCGTGCCTTTCTCAATTGCTTCCTGTAATGCCGTTGTAACTTCAGGGTGGGCATGTCCACATATAGCCGGCCCCCAGCTTCCTATATAGTCAATATATCTATTTCCATCAATATCCCAAGCAAAAGGACCTTTGACTCTATCAAAAACAATTGGCTGGCCTCCTACAGACTTAAAAGCTCTTACTGGAGAGCTTACTCCTCCTGGCATTAGTTGTTGGGCGGCAGAGAAAATTTCTTCTGATTTGGTGTAATTTAATATGTCAGTCACAATTTAGCTAAATGATGTTTTGAGAAAAATCTTGTCATGTTCTAAATTAGAAATAAGTAAAAATTTTGTCAATCAGATTGAAATTCTACATTATGATATTTTTATTGCGATAGTTTGGATTGTAAATTATTAATTTTAAAGAAATCATGATAAAAAACAATATTACTTTAGATAACTCTTTATTAATAAGCGTTTTCAAGCATTAAAGAAATTCAATTTATTTTATTTATATTTCGAAGAAATTATCCTCATCCTCAAAAAAATCTACATTTATTTCGTTTAAGTTAAGATCTATCATTACTGGGGCATGATCACTTGGACGCAAATTACCTCTAGGTGAGCTGTCTATGACACAACTTTTAAGTTTTGATGACAGTTCTTTGCTGATATATATATGGTCTATTCTCCAACCTTTATTTAATTCAAATGCGTTATTACGGTAATCCCACCAACTCCAATGGCCAGTATTTTGTTCAAAAATCCTGAACGAATCTATTAATCTTTTTTTCAGAACATTATTTAGTGCATTTCTCTCTATCTCAGATGCCATTATTCCTCCTTCATATTTCTTTGGATCATGAATATCCAAGTTAGATGGAGCAACATTAAAATCACCCATAAGACAAATTAATTCTCCTTTTTTTTCTTGCTCATCCAAAAATGAAGCTAAACAATTTAACCAATTAATTTTGTATTCGAACTTACTAGATTCTAGAGAAGATCCATTTGGAACATAGACATTTATGATTTTAATGCCATTAATATCAGCAGAAATCAATCTTTTTTGATCTAGGAAAATTTCGATATTTTGATCAAAGTCCGTACAACCGTAAAATCCTTTTTTAACATTTTCTGGCTTTATTTTAGAAATAATAGCTACACCATTGTATGATTTTTGCCCGTAGACCTCTACTGAGTATCCTAATTTTTCAAAAGGTTCAACAGGGAAACTATCATCCATCACTTTTGTTTCCTGCAAACATAGAATATCTGGATTGGTTTGATTAATCCAATCTATTATTTGTGAAAGTCTGGTTCTTATAGAGTTAACATTCCAAGTTGCTATTAACAAATTTCTACCAAATTATGTAAAATTAAAATAGCAAAAAATTTTGGCGTTAAAGAATTTTGAAATTAAATAAAATGAAAAATTATTTTTGCAAAAGCCTTTATAAATCCATAACTTTTTTAATTTTTTTTACTTTACTAACTTCATTAAAAAGAGACTACCTAAATGCTGAATATTTATTTGAAGAATTAGAAATCGATACCTCAACTAAAACAGAAGATGATAGTTCAGCTCTTCCAACTAATCCTTTTGAACTTGTGGAAATGATTCGGAGACAAAATAGTATGAATGATGCGACTGATCCTTCTGATGCAATTGACGATGCGTTAAAGTCTTTTAATAGTTTGGAGGAAAATTAAGAAATTTAATACGATAAATTGTTATTTTCAAATTTTTAATATGTTAAAAAACCCTATCCCAAAAGTTACTAACCAATTACAGCACAGAGCAATCGGTATTATTAATGGTAAATTCACTCCCCTTAGTAGTGAGCAATTAAATAGAGGCTTTTTAATTGATAATAAAGGCGAAAAAATTGAAACAGTAGTACTAGGTAAAGCATTATCACTTTTAAAAAAGCATATTGATTTAAAGAAAAGTTATTATTGGATTGTTTATCCAAAGAATAAAAATACTCAAAACTTGCATTTACAGGTTGCAGGCATATGGGATCCCTATCAACTGAATGATTTCCCTAATGATTCTTCAAAAACTAACTTCTCAAAATTATTAGAAGAATTAGATCTAAAAGACAATTATTTTTCTGTTAGAGGAGAATTAGTTTTTGTCAACACTCAAAAGAAAGAAATTGTTATTAAAATCTGCCCTGCTATAAAGTCAAAAAATTTAAAAAATAAAAATTTTAAATTAGTCATAAAAGGAGAGCTTTCTCTTGAACTTCTGCATAGCTTTGTAAGTTTAGATATCAACAGAGATGGAAATTCTTTGAAATTAATAAAGTACGAAGTGATTGAAAAAAATCTTTCTAAAAATAACTAGAATGAAAGGTTGATTTCCACCGCAATTTTACCAGTTAAGAAATCTTTGATTTATGGATGATGTTTTAATTGAATGTTCTCCTGGTATCTCTGGAGATATGTTGTTAGGAGCTTTTTATGATTTAGGGGTGCCTAAAAAAGTTATTGAACAGCCACTTATTGATCTTGGATTAAAGGATCTATATCAACTAAACTTTAAAGAATCAAAAAGTTGTTCAATCCGAGGCATCAAGGCAAAGGTTGAGAATATTGATTGTAGTCCTATCAAAAGAACTTGGAGAAGTATTAAGGAACTTATTTTAAATGGCCACTTAGAAGATAAATTAAAAAAAATAATTTATGAAGTATTTGAATCTTTAGCAATTGCGGAAGGAAAAGTTCATGGCATTAAATCTGATGATGTTCATTTTCATGAAATTGGAGCTATAGATTCATTGGTGGATATCATTGGAGTATGTGCTGCATTGAATTACTTAAATCCAAAGAGGGTTTATTGTAATGAACCAATGTTGGGGAAAGGTTTTGTTCAAACTGAACATGGAAAATTATCTGTACCACCTCCTGCTGTAATAGAGCTAATAAGACAAAAAAATATTAAGGTTTTATCAAGCCTTGACTCAATAGAGGGTGAACTCTCAACACCAACTGGCATTGCTTTACTTGCTAATTTAGTCGACTATCTAGAACCTCCTTCAAAATATTCTATTAACTCTTATGGAGTAGGCATTGGTAACCTAAAATTTCCATTCCCTAATTTGGTAAGAGTTTATAAAATTACTTCATTTGAGGATTCTTCTATTAACGATAATGAACAAATTAGTCCAAAGTGTGAAGAGATATCTATTCAAGAAGCATGGATTGATGACCAAACACCCGAAGATATATCTAATTTTGTGGAGAAACTGAGAATTGAGGGAGCTTACGACGTTTCCTATCAAGCTATCAATATGAAAAAAAATAGAATTGGATTTTCTATTCAAGCAATCTTGCCCATAGAGAAAAAAGAATTTTTTAGGCGATTATGGTTTGATTATTCCAACACTATTGGGGTTCGTGAAAGGACCCAATCTAGGTGGATATTACTTAGACGTAGAGGAGAATGTTCAACGACTTTTGGAAATATAAAAGTTAAACAAACTTTGAAACCAGATGGATCAATAAATATGAAACCAGAAAATGATGAGGTTTTGAGATTAAAATTAAAGCATAAAATATCAACTTACGAAATAAGAAAAATAATAAAAGAGTCAAGTAAAAAATTTAAAGCATTTGAAAACTGGAAATGAGATTTAATATAAGTAATCAACGATATTTGAAATTCCTTAAAAAAATTAATTTTGGTGGTTTAAAGAGTATTTTCTTTATTTCAAGCTTGTTATATTTTTGCATCTATTTTTTTGATAATATTGATCAAATTTCTTTTGATATCAATTTAGAAAGAAATGGAATTAATCTATCTTTATCATTTTTATTTTGTGTTTTAAGTATTTATCTGAACGCTTATGCATGGAAATATATTGTTAAATGGTTCGGGAAAGAATTTAAAAGTAATAATTTAGTTTCCTTCTATGTTTTAACCAATATTCTTAAATATGTTCCAGGAGGGGTTTGGCATTTTGTTGAAAGATTTAATTTTATAAAAAAAATAAGTAATCCTCAGATTGCTTTGTATTCGACACTTATAGAACCTTATTTTATGTTGAGTGGATCTTTTCTCTTGGCATCGATGGGATTGATTTTTTCGCCATTTTATATTTTTTTAATTGTTCCTTTGGTATTCCTGAATAGAAAATTTATTTTTCTGATATTAAAAATATTAGGGTCTCTTAAGGGAAAAGTATTTGAGGTCTTGAGACTTCCAAATTCAAAGGACCAATTTGAAGAGAGAATAAATATAATTTCATTTTTCCCTACTAGAGCTTTATTTCTTGAAATTGGATTTGTTTTATCTAAATTTATTGGGTTTTATATTTGCTTAAATACTTTTTATACAAGTAATACTCTGAACATCATATTTTTATTAGTAATCTTTTCTTTGTCATGGTCTTTAGGCTTGGTAGTCCCAGCAGCTCCAGGAGGAGTTGGCGTTTTTGAGGCTTGCCTCCTTTTATTTGTTGGCAAAAGTATTCCACAAAATATAATTATCATTAGTTTAGTTTATTTTAGGGTTATATCTACCTCGGCAGATTTGTTCTTAAGCCTACCTTTCTTAATAAGAAAACTTTATAAAAGAATTTAGTTTTTTTTCTCTAAACTTGGTATCAATGTAAATGAAGCAATAAGGCCTAGAGTCATGATAAGAATGGCTGGTAATATTGCCTCTACCATTCTTTCATCTCCAGCATATTGATATATCCTCACAGATAATGTATCGAAATCGAATGGTCTTAAAATAAAGGTTATGGGTAATTCTTTTATCGTGTCTACAAAAACTAAAAGTGATCCTACGAATATTGGTCCTTGGAGAAGAGGTAGATGAATTCTTTTGATGATCCCCAGCCAATTCTCTCCTAGTCCAAGTGCTGCTTCATCAAGACTAGGAGAAATTCTCTCAAGACTTGAATCAATAGAACCCTTAGAGATAGTTAGAAATCGGACAAGATAACCCCAAATTAGTAAGCAAATAGCAATAAAATTAAATTTTGAAGAAGAAATGCTTATTAAAGATAAAGCTAATACAGTGCCTGGAATTGCGTAACCTATTCCCGCAAGGTTTGTTATTAGTCCTAGTAATAAGCTTTTATTTGGTCGTCTTGCTAAGGAAATTATTAAGGAGAATAACATTGTCATTAATGCAGTAAAAAATCCTAGACTTATGGTCCTGAATGATAGGGTAAGTAATTCTATAGATAACCCTTTTTGAATTTGATCGATATTGAGCAGAACCCAAAAACATGGAATTCCAAAAGAGAAAATTGGAGGAAATAAAGATATGATTATTGCTAAAAAAGCTCTAGTTTTGTTTAATTCCCATCCTTGAGAATCTTTTGATGCAGGATTTTCACTCCACCTCTTTGATTTTCTTCTCGAGAATTTTTCAAAAATAATTAAAGTGAAAATTATTAATAAGGCTACCAAAGATAGTCCAATAGCACTTTTTGGATTACCCTCAATTATCCAATTTTCGGCTATACCTGTAGAAATACTTGGAATATTTAATAATGCAAATGTACCTAACTCATTCATTACTTCCATACACATTAAACTTATTCCTGTTATTAGTGCTGGTAACGCCATTGGAAAAGCGATTTTAAAGAAGCTCCTCCATGGCCCAACTCCTAATCCTCTACTAGCATTGATTTGATTAACTCCAAATTTATTAAAACTTTCGTTAGCAAGAATGAATACATATGGATAAGTAGAAATTGAAAGTATTAATACCCCCCACCATAAACCAGTTACTTGATACCCAAAAATACTTCCTAAATCCTGCAAAACAGCTGTTATTAGATATGCTGGGGCAGCTAGTGGAACTAGCTGACAAATACGGAGAACTTTTCTGAACTTAAAATCACAATTTGAAAGTAACCATCCATTCAAAGTGCCTAATCCTCCTCCAAAAAAACTTGTCAGTACTAAAACTTTTAAAGTCTCTAATACCTCTTCTCCTCCAGCAATACCTAATGAAAAATTTCCACTTACAACATATTGAACTCCTTCAAGAAGAAAATTGGAAATTGGAATGATTACTAAGAGTGCAACAATAAACGAAATAAAATAAAAAAGTTTTAATTCGGTTACTGCTTTTTTAAATCCTTTAATAAGTATTTTCAAAAATTAATTAAATCCTAATATGAACTCTAATCTGAATTAAATCTACATGATGACAGTTGATTTTTAATAGTTTGGTGATCTAAGTTTTTCCCAATTAATACTATCTTGTTAGATTTTTCTTTTGTCCATTCCTCATCATCTAGAGAAAACCGCTTTCCAGATAGGTGAAAAATGTGTTTTCTTTCACTTTCCATAAACCATAATATTCCTTTTGCTCTAAATACATTTTGTGAGATTTGATTATCTAAGAAATATTGAAACTTCCTTAAAGAAAATGGTTCAAATGTCTCATATGAAACTGAGGTAAAACCCTCGATATTATTGATCAAATCGTGGGAATGAGAAGAGTGATCGTGGGAATGAGAAGAGTGATCGTGGGAATGAGAAGAGTGATCGTGGGAATGAGAAGAGTGATCGTGGGAATGAG
>NZ_JAKVCI010000041.1:0-7367 GCF_022447305.1 Prochlorococcus sp. ALOHA_ZT_50
TTCAAACAAAGTACTCATACCCCGAGCAGAAACAGAGCTCATAGTTGATATAGTCTTCAATATATTTCGAAAGAAATCAGAAAAATTATTTTTTGCTGAATTAGGAACTGGATCAGGAGCTATAAGTATTGCGTTGGCATTGGCTTATCCATTGAGCGAAGGAGTAGCAACTGATATAGATCAAGATGCATTAGAAATAGCCACTAAAAATTATATAAATTCTTCTAAACAATCAAATTTGAAATTTTATTGTGGAAATTGGTGGTCACCTCTTGAAAGTTTTAAAGGAAAATTAGACCTCGCTATTTCAAACCCGCCATATATTCCTAAAGATACTTATGAAAAATTACCCAAAGAAGTTAAAAATTTCGAACCTAAAGTTGCTTTATTAGGCGGCGAAGATGGTTTAAAACATATTAGGGAAATAATACAAAAAGCACCATTATTTTTAAAAGAGAAGGGCTGGCTAATTTTAGAGAATCATTTTGATCAAGGCGAAAAAGTAAAACAACTTTTTATTAAAAATAAATTTACATCAATAGAAATTGTGAAAGATCTTTCAGGTATTGGTAGGTTTACCATTGGAAGATATAAATAAATTATTACAAGTTCATAATCTAAATGAATTTAGTAGACTGCAAATCCGCTTTGAAGACTCTTAAAAGTGGTTTACCTATAATCTTCCCAACTGACACATTACCTGCGATTGGATGCTTGCCAAAATTTTCAAATATTATTTATGAGTTTAAAAAAAGAGATAGAGATAAACCCTTAATTCTTATGGGATCAGAACATAAACAATTAATTGATTATGTTCACGAATCAGCTAAAGAAGATTACGAAAATATAGCTTCAAAATATTGGCCTGGAGCTCTGACAATGGTTATTCCTGCTTCAGAAAAGCAGACTACAATCCTCACAAGCAATGATCTTACTCTTGGGTTGAGGATTCCAAATTCATATATGGCTCAATCTCTCATGAGAGAAACAGGCCCATTGTTAACTTCAAGTGCAAATATTTCAGGTTTTAAAGGATCAATTACAGTTGAAGGTATTGCTCTAGACTTCCCTTCTGTAAAAATTTTGGGCCCTATCCCCTGGGGAAAAAGAAGTGGAAAAGCTAGTACTATTATATTTTGGAAGAAAAGTGGAGATTGGAGACTGATTAGAGAAGGAGAAGTATTAGTTAGGGAATTGTATTAATGTTTTTATTATTATTTTTTGTTTTATTAATTCAATTTTTTACTTATTGGATATTTGAACCCCTTGCATCTTTTTTAGAGTATGTTCTCGAAATAAGATTGTTTCCTATCATTGCTCTGATAGGTTTAGTCTTTTTATTTTCAGCAAAGAATATTGAACAGAATTAAATAAATCAAAATGCCGGCTAACAGATTTGAACTGATGACCTTCGCTTTACAAAAGCGCTGCTCTACCGCTGAGCTAAGCCGGCAATCTCTTCATCTTACAATTAGGGAGGGTCAATTATCAGTATTTTTTTAGCTTTTTTTAAATTTATTACTTTTTGATATCTTTATTAGCTTTATCAGTTTTTTTGAATTTTATTTCTCCTGAAATAGTTCTTTTGATTGGTAAATTGGCAACTAATGCAGTCATTCTATCTTCAGTCTCTAAACTTACTGCCACCTCATCAAAATCAATTTCAACATATTTAGCAACAACATCAAGAATCTCTTTCCTCATTTTATCTAAAAGATCAGTTGTTAAGGAACTCATATCAACTCTGTCATGAGCAAGTACAAGTTGTAATCTTTCTCTAGCTGTATTTGCACTAGACGTTTCTCTGCCTAGTAATTTATTTATAAGATCTCTGAGAGTCATCATTTTAAAAAACCTTTGTTTGCATTAATCTCATGAATTTATCTTTAAGACTTTTGCCTTCTTTTTTTGGATCGATAATTGGTACATCTTTATTTGTAAGTCTTTGAGAAACATTCAAATAACATTTTTTTGCAGGAGATCTACCATCTGAAAGTGTCAGTGGCTCTCCTCTATTTGTACTTATTATTACCTGTTCATCTTCTAAAACAATACCTAACAAAGGCAAAGAAAGGATCCCTTGAACATCTTCGATAGATAACATTTCTTGACTAGCCATCATGTTAGGGCGAACTCTATTGATTACAAGTTGGATAGGCTCAATATCTGAAGTATTAAGAATCCCTATTACTCTATCCGCATCCCGCACTGCGGATAATTCTGGGTTAGTAACAACAATAGCTTCTTTACAGGCTGCAAGAGCATTTTTAAAGCCATCTTCTACACCAGCAGGACAATCTACTAAGACAAAATCAAAGTTCTCACTAAGTAGCTCACTAATTTTTTTCATATCTTCGGGCTTCATCCAATCCAACATCCTTGGATCTCCAGCAGGTAGAAGAGCAAGATTAGGTTCCTTTTTATGTCTAACCAATGCTTGGTCAAGACGACAATTCTTGTCTAGAACATCTTGAGCCGTATAAATGATGCGATTTTCTAATCCTAGAAGAAGATCTAAATTTCTTAAGCCAAAATCAGCATCTAATACAGCAGTTGTTGCTCCGCTATTAGCAAGTGCTATGCCTAGGTTTGCAGTTAAAGTTGTTTTGCCAACTCCTCCTTTACCTGAACAAATTAATATTGTGCGAGTATTCTTCCCCACGATTTTTAAGATTTTACAAATAATAAAGCCACTTGCAGAAAGTTAAATATTTTAAAGATTAAGTAATTCTTAAATTTATCTAGTTTGAATTAATTTATTGCAAATTATTGATTAATTTTTATTTTCGATTAAGTGTGGTTTGATAATTATCGTTTGTTTATCTATTACCGCAATTTCTGGATAACAATTTTTGGGCTTATCCTTTGGTCCAATAGCTATCACATCTGCAATTCTTAACTGTAAAGGGTTTAGATAAAGTGATGCAATAGAGGCATTTTTATTTCCACTTTTCCCTGCGAATGCGATCCCTAGTAATTTGCCCCAAACGTAAATATTTTTCTTAGCGGAAACTATTGCTCCTGGATTAACGTCTCCAATAATGCATAGGTTTCCATTTGAAGATATTCTTTCACCCGATCGTACTGTTCCTTTGTGAAGAATATCGTCTTTCTTTTTTGAATTGAATAATAGTAACTTATTTTTAATCTTTTGCTCTTTTACAAAAGCTGAATCTATTTTTAAAGACTTTCCACTCAGGATTGTTTCTCTATTATTTGAGTAAATGCATAAGGAACAAATATTAATTTTGTCAAAATGATTTTTTAATTTTGATAATTGATGAGAACTTATTGACTCATTGACTGCGAAAATTTTTGCTTCTAAAGGTTCCTTGATGGAAGAAAATCTTTTGAAAGTTTCATGGATATTATCTAAATCTAACAAAGAAAAAATTTCTAAATATTTACTTTTAGTGTTTTTTAAAACGATTTCCATTGAATTAAATCTAGGAATTGTTTTTTATTAATGAAATTTCATTTTTAATTTCATTTTTGATCATATCTGGATAAATAATAAAAGAGCTTTCCTCAGATCTCATTAAAGTTTTTATTAATGCAGAACTATTTTCTAATGCGCTTTGATAAGTGCCGTCCCATATTTTTAGTGCATTATTAGATTCAAAACCTTTAAAAGACCTTTCCTTAATCCCGCAAAATATTTCTGAATCATAACCATTCTTTTCACATAATTTTGTGGCAAATGCAAGGATTTTTAATCTATTCATCTTACTTAAAAAACTTATGTCTGATGCCTTTAATAAATCTCTGTCAATAAACATTTTGCATAGTGTAGAAAGTGGCTCAAAAGATTCATCTTTCCATCTAATCAAATGATAATAAAAGGTTACATCATCATTTCTTATGAAATCATCAAAATCAACCTTTGAAGGTGAAAAAATCCATTTATATAAAGAATTATCTAACCAAATATTCTTTTCATAATTATGTTTTATTGTGTGTAATATTTTTTCCAGAATCCATGTTGATATTTCGTTTATCCTGTGATTGTAGATTGTTCTATACATCAAGTTTCTAAGTACAAGGAAATGCTCAATAGCGATCACTCCTTTTGGTTTGATTCCGATATTCCCATCAGGTGAAAAGGTAAGAGCTGAAATTATTCTCTCTAAATCTACTAAGCCATAATTAGTACCTGTGTTGTAACTATCGCGTAAAAGATAATCGAGACGATCGCAATCTATCTCACTACTTATCAATGTTTTTAAAGGTTTTGAAAATAGTTGTTTTGATTGAAATAATTCACCAATTTTTCTGGGTAATTCGTTGTCATACTTTTTGAGGATTGAATTTATTGGAGAATAATTTGTAACTAAGTTTTCAGACCATTGTTCGTGATCATGCTTGAATATTGTTTCACTGGTATGGCTTAAAGGTCCATGACCTAAATCATGTAGTAGAGCTGCTCCATAAAGAACAAATTTATTTTCACAAAATGAAGATTTACTTTCAATTAATCTCTTATAAATTTTTCTAGCTATACAAAAAACACCAATTGAGTGAGTAAATCTACTCGATTCTGCACCATGAAAAAGTAATGATGCCGCTCCAAGTTGTTTTATTCTTCTTAGTCTTTGAAAAGCAACTGTATCAATTAATTCCATAATCATTAATTCTTCTGGCTTTCCTGCATCAAATACTATTTCTTTATGAATTGGGTCATGAAAAATTCTTTTAATACTCATATTTTTAAGATTTTTTATTTTCAATCTTTAGCCATTTCAAGATTTAATTTCTTCATTGTTTAATTCAATAGTTTGAACTGAAACTTCTTCTTTTTCTAGAAGCGACCCCAGAAATAATTCTGCATTCCTCACCCATTTATCGTCAGTACTTCCATAATCACTTGCATCCGGTAGATCAAGTAATTTGTCAGGAGTCATACCTTGGCCTTGAATATTATTACCATTGGGGGTTAAGTAACTAGCCACTGTTATAGCAATACCACTATCTTCTCCCAAACTTTTTAGGGATTGAATTAAACCTTTCCCATAAGTTTGTTCTCCCATAAGAATTGATCTCTCATTATCTTGTAAAGAACCAGCAAGTATTTCACTGGCACTTGCAGTACCTTTATTTACTAAAGTCACCATTGGTCCATCAAAAGATGTCTCTTTTTGAGAAATAATTGCATCTTTGATTCCATTTCTATCTTTTGTCTCGACTACAGGTTTCTCACTCAATAATGAGTCTGCAACTGCTATACCTGAGCTTACTAGTCCCCCTGAATTATTTCTAAGATCCAAGATTAAGCCCTCAACCTCTTTCTCTTTTAACTCTTGAAGTGCCTCTTCAACTTTTTTGGGTACGCTTTCGCTGAATTGAGTTATCCTTAAATATCCTATTGTGTGAGAATCGTCTCTTAATCTTTTTGTTCTAACTGGTCTGAGATCTACTGATCTCCTCTCTAGATCTACTTCCCTAATTTCTCCTGATTCCGAAGATACTTCAACTAAAACTTTTGTCCCTGATTCACCTCTTAACTTAGAGGCAGTACTTGCAAGCCCTAATTTTTCTGATGAGATTCCGTCCACTGTCTCTATCAAGTCCCCGCTTACTATTCCAGCTTCTTCAGCTGGCGAACCCCCAAGAGTAGAGATAACTTTAACTTTATTGTTATCATCTTCACCTAATTGAAGCCCAACACCATTAATTTCACTCCCAAAATTACTTGATTTCAGTAGTTCATAATCTTTTGGGCGTAAAACTCTCGTGTAGGGATCGTCTAGAGGTCTTAACATGTCTTCAATTGCGGAATAAGCCTCTTCACTTGTTTCAATTTGTTTCTGTAATGTTTTTTGTCTAATTCTTTTCCATTGGATTTCATCAAACTTTTCTGGATCATAAAAACCTTCGTTTACCAAGGTCCAAGCGTCAAGTACTAATTGCCTGCTATCACTGAGAGCATCCACTCTTTCAATCAATAAAAGATTGATAGAAAAAACGATGATCATTGATGCAGTGATCAAAGTTTTGAATGTTAAAAGTTTGTTAAAAGATGAATTCATTGGGTTAAGTGTTAACACCAAGTATAAGAATTTTAAGTAAGCTCTTTATATCAAAGCTAATTTTTTTTTGGATGGCGAATTCTTCATCTGTTTATGACTGGTTTCAAGAAAGGCTTGAAATCCAAGACATAACTGACGACGTAACTTCCAAGTACGTACCCCCTCACGTAAATATTTTTTATTGTTTAGGAGGCATAACTTTAGTATGCTTCCTAATTCAATTTGCAACAGGTTTTGCAATGACTTTTTACTATAAGCCAACAGTTACACAAGCTTATAGTTCAGTCAGTTATTTAATGACCGATGTAAGTTTTGGATGGTTAATAAGATCTGTGCATAGATGGAGTGCATCAATGATGGTTTTGATGTTAATCCTTCATGTCTTTAGGGTTTATCTTACCGGAGGTTTTAAAAGGCCAAGAGAATTAACTTGGGTTACAGGTGTTGTAATGGCAGTCATAACTGTCGCTTTTGGAGTGACAGGATACTCTCTACCTTGGGATCAGGTAGGTTATTGGGCAGTTAAGATTGTTTCAGGTGTTCCTGCTGCAATACCAGTAATTGGTGACTTTATGGTTGAACTACTTAGAGGTGGAGAAAGTGTTGGACAATCCACTTTAACCAGATTTTACAGTCTTCATACTTTTGTATTGCCATGGTCATTAGCAGTTTTCATGTTGATGCACTTTTTAATGATTCGTAAACAGGGTATTTCAGGTCCTTTATAAACTCTTATACTTAAACCATTATTAGTTCTCCATATGTCTACGTTAAAAAAACCAGATCTATCTGATCCAAAATTGAGAGCAAAGTTAGCTAAAGGTATGGGCCATAATTATTATGGTGAACCAGCTTGGCCAAATGATTTACTATATATCTTCCCGGTAGTTATCTTAGGAACTATTGCCTGCGTAGTTGGATTAGCAGTTCTTGATCCTGCAATGTTGGGAGACAAAGCTAATCCCTTCGCAACACCCCTTGAAATACTTCCTGAATGGTACCTCTATCCAGTTTTTCAAATACTTAGGGTTGTTCCTAATAAACTTTTGGGTATTGCACTTCAAACATTAATTCCACTTGGATTAATGATTTTACCCTTTATCGAAAACGTTAATAAATTTTCTAATCCATTTAGAAGACCAATAGCAATGTCTGTTTTCTTATTCGGAACTTTTCTAACAATATATCTAGGTATTGGGGCATGCTTGCCAATTGATAAATCTCTAACCCTTGGACTATTTTAGACTCAAATTTTAAACATATCTAGATCGTTATACTCATTCCTTAAAAAATGATTCATTAACAAAAATCCAACAATTGTCCAAGTTTGATATGTTCTTG
>NZ_JAKVCI010000042.1:0-7103 GCF_022447305.1 Prochlorococcus sp. ALOHA_ZT_50
ATTAACGTCATTAAGAACTTGTTTTTTATTCTCATTTTTTCCATAAAAGTGACTCAAATTATTTATTGAGACTGTTTCAAGATTTTTAAAAATTTTTTTTGATGATAGATATGCCAGATCGTAGGTGCTTATTCCGTTTTTATAAGGATTGAATAGGGCATTTTTAGATCTACTTTTTTTACTCCTTTTGAATTCAATCATTTTTAATTAGATTGTTATTTAGTAATTTAACTTTTTTTCAATGGATGTCTAGTTTTATTTAAAATCTTCAATTCATAAAACGCAAAATAAAATTTTTATAACGCAATATGAATATCTATTTACTAAATTTAAAGAACATATATTTACGATCATTTTGAAAGTCTTAAGTAATTATCAAAGAAAAAAACTTGATGAGAGCAATGATGAAGAATTTTATTCTGATCCAAAATTTGTTTATCATCTAGATGCAAACTTCAGGCAAAATCTATCAGATTTATATGAAAGAGAAATTGATAATTATTCAACCGTCCTTGATTTAATGTCCAGTTGGGATAGTTATTTACCTAAAGGGAAAAAATATAAAAAAGTTATTGGACATGGTTTAAACAAACAAGAACTTGAAAAAAACAAAATTTTTGATTCTTATTGGATACAAAATTTTAATTTAAGTCAACAAATTCCGCTAGATAAAGAAAGCGTTGATTATTGCTTGATGGTGGCCGCATGGCAATATTTACAATATCCAGAGAATTTAACCAAAGAAATTGCAAGAATATTGAGTAGAAATGGCAAGATTATTATTGCTTTTTCAAACAGAGCATTTTGGCATAAAGCTCCTAACATATGGACTTCATCTACTGAAGAAGAGAGGGTCAAATATGTAAGAAAAGTATTAATCTCAAACGGATTTAATGAGCCAAAAATTATCAAAAAGTTTACTGAACCAGCACTTAATATCTTTAATTTTTTAAATAAAGACCCATTTTATTGTTTAATCGCAACCAAAGAGTAATTTTTAATTGCATTGCATTAAACAACAACTCTATGAAAAAGTTATCAACTATTTTTCATAGCCATACTTTTAAATTTTTACTAATATTGGGTAGTTAAAATTAATCATATGGGTTCTAAAAGAGAAAAATATCCTGAAAAATGTCCTTGGGATCTTGGCCCTAATCAACATTTAGCAAAAGAAGAGAACTGGACTTTAAGATTAGGAGAAGCAAATGTATGCTTTAGCAAAAATAAATTAGATAATAATTATTTTCATGTAATTAGTAATGAAAATGAAGAGCAAATTCTAGCTTTTAGAGCAAGACTCTTATATCAAAAACTACTTGATAAAGGGTTTAGATTGGTTGAATAAAAAACCTAATTTAATAAGCATAGATCCTCGAAAACAAACTTTTGTGTTTCTTCTTCTTGATTTTGGTTTAAGTATTTTATTGTCCTCGAATTTAATATCCAATAATCGTCTTTACCCATATTTAGAAATTCATCCTCGTATTCCAATTTTTGAGAATTTGTCTCAAGTGTATCTGGATCAATTTGTTGACTACTGTATTTTTTACTAAGGGAACCTGTTCCTGTATCTAAAAATTCTTCAACAAAAATTTCTATTATAGTTCCATGAATTTTTCTGTAGACCATATTAATACAGTTATTTTTAACTCTATATTTATCACCTTGATTCTTACCTGAAACACTCATTTCAATCCCACTTTCAGAATTTTTAAGTAAATTAAAATTATTTTCTGAGTGCACTGATTCAAATTCTCTCTTTACCCTATGTATACACACTTCAAATAACTGAGAGGCAATACTTTTAACAACTTTCTCATCTTCTATATTTTGAATATTTGGTTTAAAGTCTTTACCTAATACGAAGTCACCTTTATGAATATTATTATTAGTCAAGAAAATACATTTACCTTGGTAACCATGAAAATCATTCTTCCAGGTGTAACGATTTTCATAAGCCTTTTTAAAAATCTCCTTACAATTAATTTCTTTTAGATTATCCATTAATTTTTTGAATCCGTGAAAAAATTCTACAAAAAAAACCTCCCTGTTAGAGGAGAGGTTTTTTTATTTGATTAAACTAGTTTTGAGTAATTTTTGTATTTTCAATATTGTCAAAAGCTTGACCAATTTTCTTAAAGTCAAATCCCATTGCTCTTAGTGCGTGCCAAAGATGACCTTGTAAGAAAAAGAAACCCAAATAAAAATGAGTATTAGCAAGCCAAGCTCTTGAGCTATATGCTCCTGAACCTAAATCTACTGTATCAGTAAAATAAGGGGCGAATTCAAATTGAAGCTTTAAGGGTTCTCCATATAGATCAACTGGATATATGGTTGTATTTGAAGCACACCAAAAAGCAGCAACAAAAGCCATATAAGAAACACCAACAACTGAGTATGACAAAATTGCCTCAGCGCCAAGTAATCCTTTTCCTTTAAATTCTGTATATTCTCCAAATTGTTTAGTACAAATATGGAAAACACCTCCAATTATTTCTAGGAAAGCTAGGAAAGCATGTCCTCCCATAACGTCTTCCAGACTATCTATTTTTAAAAAATCAAATTGATGATTCCAGATAGCGGCAATATCTAAATTGTAAATAACTTGTCTTGTAGATCCTATTGCTGGGTCGTAAATTCCATGAATACGAGCCCATTCAACGAACATAATTGCTCCAAGCCCAAGAAAGATTAGATGATGACCAAGAATAAAAGTTAATTTATCTGGGTCATCCCATTCGAAATCAAATTTTTGTGGCTTACTATTTTCTGGATAGTCTCCAAGATCACCTGCAAATTTGTTGGAATGTAATAATCCCCCAGCACCCAATACTGCTGAGAAAATTAGATGTAATGTGCAAATTACAACAATTCCATATGGTTCTGTAATAACACCATTTTCAACGCCACCAATTCCAATACCCGCTAGGTGAGGCAAAACAATTGCTTTCTGTGCACCCATTGGAATACTGGCGTCGTAACGAGCCAATTCAAATAATCCAAAAGCTCCTGCCCAGAACATCATTAGGCCTGCATGGGCAGCATGAGCAGCTATGAATTTACCTGAACGGCCAACAACACCAGAATTCCCTGCGTACCAGTCATAGGTGACATCAGATTTTCCGTAAGTTTGTAACACTTGATTTAAGTAAACAGCAAATTGAGCATATTGCTTATCGCTATTGTTTTTACATGTTCTTTACAGATTTAATTACTTATGTAAAAAAAACATATTGTGAAAGAACAAATGTTACAAACTAGGGAAGTAATATCTGAGAAAGCTTACGCCAATGAAGGGATTTCACCCTTAAGCTGAGAAGCCCATGTTTCAAGACGCGAATCGGTCAAATCAGATTCACTATCCTCATCAAGAGGTAATCCACAAAAGCTTTCTCCAATAACACTTTTAGACTCATCAAATGTATAAGAAGATTTATCTACGTAACCGACCATTTCGGCGCCTGCTTTTGTGAAGTAGCTATGAAGTTCTTCCATTGCATCACAATAGTTTTCTGTATATGTAGAAGAATCTCCTAAACCAAAAATTGCAACTTTTTTTCCTGATAAACTTAGTTCACCAATATCCTCTAAGATTGAATCCCATGCAGTTCCCGATCTTTCTTCATCGGCACCAGTATTCCAAGTAGGTATCCCGCAGATAATTCCATCAAGACCTTCAAATTCTGAAAGATCATCCACATCAGATACATCTTTAGGTGCTTCTGCTGAAGAGATAAAGTTGTGAAGACGATCAGCTACGTCTTCAGTTTTTCCAGTTGTAGTTGCGTAATAAATTCCTACAGTCATAACTTCAAAATGTTTACATTAAAATAATAAAATCTAAAAACGTTAAATTAATTTCTTTAAAAACTTTTTCATGTAAAATTTTATACTAATCAAGGTAAGAAAAATTTTTTGAGAATAATTTATAAAAAATTCAAACCATCGTGACTGACAAATTTCAAAATGATATAAAAAATCTTATTGAAGAATTCAACTTTAATGGGCATAAAAAATTCAAATTAATTGTTTTATTTGGTTTATTGGGAGATTTTGATAGCTTTGAATATGCAATAAATTTGAAAAATTTTATCGATAAGAATCAAGATAAAAATTTAGATATTTTTGCAATTGCTATTGGGAACCAAAATGGGAAAGAAAAATTCTGTAAATTTACTGGCTTTCACAAAGAAAATTTAATAGTTGTTTCTGATAATCAAATCCATAATAATCTAAAAGTCTCAAGAGGATTAGATATTGGTTTAGGAGGTTGGATCAATATGCTTTTGATGTTATCAGGGATAAATTCTTTTAAAACAATTAAAGAAGTTATTAGAGGTTATACCGGCGACCGAAAAGCAAAGCAAATCTATTCAGAATTTGACAAAATTGATGTTTTAAAATTTTTAAAATTTTCAGGTAATTCTTTTAAAAAGGTTTTCGGGGATGGTTATTTGAGACCATTTGAATTAGCAACATTTAGATTAAATAATATGAATGAAATAATTCAAAATTGGAGTGATTATATTCTTAATGAAGAATACCTTCCTCAAAGAGGGGCTTCTTTTCTATTGAATAATAAAAATCAAATTATTTATAAATTTTTCTCAAACGATGTGCTTGGATATTCATCAAACATGAGGGATCCCTTAGGATTTTTGACTGATTTAATTAAAGAATAGTTTTTAAAATATTTTTATGAATGTAGATATATTTGGATATTTTGCAGCGATTTTAACAACAGCAGCATTTCTGCCTCAATTGATAAAAACTTTAAAAACAAAAAAGGCAGATGATGTTTCTTTGACAACATTAATAATGTTTATTATCGGTGTTTTGTCTTGGATTATTTACGGTTATAAAATTTCTTCTACACCAATATTGATAGCAAATTTAATTACCCTGATCTTAAATTTATTGATATTAATCTCTAAAATATATTTTTCAAAAAACTAAATTGAGTAAAAATTTTTTTTAAAAGTAATAAACTTTATATTTAATAATTAAATCTTGATTAAAATAAAACAAAAATTTACTGATCTTGAAAACTTCAAAATGCTGGGTTTGGTTTAAAGGAAGCCTTAACAATGGTGGATATTGGAAAGAAGGTTTTACATGTACTTTTGATGAGAACCCAGGAGTTTTAATAGAAAGTCCTGCTTACGTAACTTGTCGGGTTCCTACATGGAGAGTTTTGACTAAAGAACCAGAAAATTTATATAAATCTCCTCTAATTCCTGACAAAGCAATCTGGAAAATAATTTAAATTCTCAATTAACAATAAAAAACTTTTTGACTGCACTACGGCGAGTTAATATTGCTTTAATAAATATTTAATTAATACCATCTACTCTCTTTTTATAAATATTATCCCTTTTTTAATCTTTGGTTTTCTTCTGGGGAAAAAGAATCCAAAGATTTCAAAATATATAGCAAGACCTCTAATAAGATTTGGCATTCCATTAAGTGTAATGGGTCTCCTATTAAAGGAAGGTATAGATATAAACCTAATTAAAAGTGCATTTTTAGCATTCTCTGTAATTGGATTTTTAATAACTTTAATAAATATAATCCCAATATTTAAGAAGAGGCTTCCAAATTACACATTGCAGCTAGCAGGCCTAATAGGTAATACATCATTTCTTGGAATACCAATTGCGCTAGCTCTTCTACCTTCAACAACTATAAATTTCACTATTGGATTTGATTTAGGAACAACACTTTTCGCTTGGATATTTGGACCTTTTTTTCTTCAAGAAAAATCCAACAGCAATAACATCCCAAACATCAAAGGACTATTAAATGCATTGATAAATAGCCCTGCATCAAGAGGGATTATTGGTGTACTTCTTGCATATCTTTTTCAAATAGATGAAATTTTAGGCAATTATCTTTGGATTCCTGCAAGAATAGTTATTGCTTTGGCAATAATAATTGTGGGAACAAGACTTGGAATAATCACAAATCAAAATGAGAGGATTTTGGATCTAAATGAAGAAATTAAATTTTCAATTTTATTAAAGTTATTTATTCTTCCCTTTATTATTTTTTTAGTATGCAAATTCTTAAATTTTAACTTCTATCAATCATCTGCAGTAATTCTTCAGGCAGCAACCCCAACGGCAATATCCACAATATTAATGGCAGAGGCTTATGGTGTGAAACAAAAAATAGCTTCAAAAATTCTTTTTACTACAACCTTAATTTCAATAATTACAATTCCTCTATTAAAAATGTTTATGAATTTATTTATTCAAACAACTTAGATGAAACTTGTATTTAATGCATGATTAATGAATATTGTAAAGATTATATCCTGATAACTAAATAATGTCTTAAGATTTAGTGTATGAAGTCAGCAAACCCTGAAAATGAATATATCCCTTTAGATCTAAGGATTTCTGTGAGGAGGGATACTCTAAGGCTTATCTCAGAGATGGCTCAAGATATGGGAATAAGCATTAATGAAGTTTTTAGTTTTTTAGCCGAAGATTCTGTCATCGATCTCGAATTAATGGAAGATTTAAATAAAATTGATATCCCAAGCAAGTGCAGCATTGATGATTTAAAAAATGCTCTTCTTAAAAAAAGACTTTGTTAAAATTTTTCAACTTTTCTATTTTCCCAGTCAGATTTATAACCACTTTTAACTAAAAATCTCGAATACTTATTTAAATCACTTTTTTGAATTCGCCATAAATTATAAATCCCAAATTTGCCCAATTTTTGATGATTAATTTTTGACCATTGCTTTCGGCGAGAAGAGAATTCATCTATCACAACCAATAGAGATTTATATTCATAATCGGGTTTATCCTCATAATTTTCTCTTCTATCAGTATTTAGCCTTTCTGAAAGATTAATTAATCCCTCTTCAGTGTTTGGTTCATAAAAAACTATTTGCCTAGAATAATAGTGTAATGAAGGTTTTCTTATCCCGATCATTGCCAAAGTTTCCCTCCCCTCGCGAATATCTAAAATTAATTTTGAGATATTCCTTAAAGGTAATTGTCTAGAAGTATCTGCTAATTTCCTTATTGGGGACATCAAAAAAGATTGTCCAATTAAAAGTAAAATCTGAAGATATAGAAGGATATTTT
>NZ_JAKVCI010000043.1:0-6861 GCF_022447305.1 Prochlorococcus sp. ALOHA_ZT_50
TATTTATTCATCTATAAATAAATAATAAGAGAATTTGTTTTTACTAGAATTGATTTATAATTCTATAATATTATAAATTATAAAATCTAATATAAACAAAATTTTATATAGTAGCAGGACTATACACTTCAAAATAGTTTTTATATTATATTTGTAAAATTATTAAATATAGAAATATGATAAAACTTTCGAAAGAAAATACATTTAATATAGATTTAGCAAGCAAGTCGAATTATTATACTACATACAAAAAATTATAATTTTGAGCAGAAATTGTAATATACAATTATTTGTTGCAGTTATATATGATTAGTAAAGCTCAATCACGTATATTGTACCATAAATATATTCAATGGAAAAATGTTAAAACAATTAAAGATTCACCAAATTCTGCAATTCATAACAATATTTCATATTTTGCCACATTCTTCATTGTTGTATTAACCAAAAGGTTCAATGTCAGCAGTTAATATAATTTCTTCATTAAATATAAAGTATTTACACAATAGTTAAATATTAATTATTAAAAAGTAATTACTATACTATTTATATTATTTCACTTGAATTAGAATAAATTTATGAAAGTCCATATGTTATTTTTTATGAATCTAATATATATAACACACTAATTTAATATAGCTGTCAATGATCCTTCTGCAGGTTCACCTACGGAAACCTTGTTACGACTTCTCCTTCCTCTAAATAATCTAATTTGCAAATATTTTATTTTAATGTTATTTAATAGAAAATATTTTTTTATCCAATCTAATCACCAACTTATCCAATCGGTAGGAGCGACGGGCGGTGTGTACAAAAGGCAGGGACATATTCAATGAATGTTAATGACATACATTTACAAGATATTCCTGGTTAACACATAAAAATTTCAATGCGTGATCCCTAACATAGGTAAATTTCATGATTTATCAGCTCTTTTCGAAAGATAATTTTAATCATAATCATTTTCCTATTGTAGTCCGTGCGCTGCCCAGAACATCTAAGGGCATAACAGACCTGTTATTGCTACCAACTTCCAGCTTTTTATGCAAAACTAGTCCCTCAAATAAGCAAAAATATTAATTAGAATAATATGCAAATAAATAGGTAATAGTCTTGTTCGTTAACGGAATTAACCAGACAAATCACTTCACCAACTAAGAACGGCCATGCACCACCACCCATATAATCAAGAAAGAACTAATAAGCTGTCATTAATACATATGTCATGACCTGATAAGTTTTCCTGTGTTGAGTCAAATTAAGCCACAGAATCCACATCTTGTGGTGCCCTTCCGTCAATTCCTTTAAGTTTCAGCCTTGCGACCATACTTCCCCCAGAATCCAAATTCTTTGATTTCTCATTAGGTTCTAACAAAGTCATAGAAACATTTGCTAATACCTAGTTGATATTGTTTATAGTTCAGACTACGACGGTATCTGATCGTCTTCGATCCCCCAACTTACGTTCTTGATCAATGAATTCACCCTAGATGAATGCTCTTGCTGTAGGCAATCTTTTATCGATCACAGAATTTCACTTCTAACAATAAAATATTAAACCCTCCGAATAATTCTATAGATCATTATATCAACTTCTCAAACTATTCAAAATTAGCTAAAACCATTACTTATGATTCCATACTTTAGAATAATATCCTAAGATTGCGTAAAACACTCTAATTTTTTCAAAGTAAAAATACATTTAAAACTTTATCAGAAAGCAAATGCCAATAGAGTAAAAATATTAAAGATTTTGGTAAAATTATTTTTATTGTAATTAATTTAGACTACATAAAATTGAATACTTCAGTTGTTCGACTACGAGCTTTTTAATTGCAACAATGTTAGTATATACTTTTAGAGCTGGAATTACCGCGGCTGCTGGCACCAGACTTGCCCTCTACTAGTTTATAGATAAGACATATACATTGTTCTCAATACAATCATTTAACCATAAGGCACAATATTGTGATTTCTTGTTACTACCTCTCCTAATTAAAATTGGGTAATTTACGTGCCTGCTGCCTTCCTTAGATGTGGTAGCTATTTCTCAGGCTCCCTCTCCGGAACAGAACCCTAATTCTCTGTTACCTGTATGTGCCTCAATAGACCAAAACGCTACTAATTAACTGATAGGTCAGAAACTAGAATGAATTGCCACATAGTATATTGTGATCCACCCTGATAGTAATATGAATCTTCCATAATGTAGTAACATTTTAATTTGAATGATAATAAAAGCAAATATATATTTTACAAAATAAATATCCATTAATCCATGTATTAGCTGAAGAATTTCTGAAGTTATCCACACAATGAATAATTCAAAATTATAGTAACTGTTGTAATGAGCCATATGCAATCTATTGTAAATTAATCAAAGAACTAAGACATGCATGGCTTATTCTTTGAAACAAGTATATGACTACTGGCAGGATCAACCAGATAAAATGTATACATATATATAGTTGATATAGTAAATAAGGTATAGGTATATTTAATATATATAAAAAATTGTACATCAATGAGATATACATTATAATTTGAATATATATATATCATAAACTATTTCTTGTAGTCAAAATATAACATAAATAAAAAAAATAATTCATATTTTTTATAATCAAATAAAGTCAAATGTTCAAAAAAATATATTAAATTAAAGAGAATGATATATATAAATTATTTTTAAAATCGTAATATCTGTCCATAATATTTGCGATTTGAAGCTTAAATAAGACCTTTAAACGTAACCATTACGTTATATAGCAGATAAAAACGTTAGATAACATTATACACATATGTATATAGAAATCTTTAGCCATTAATATATATATTAAATAATATAATAATGCGATTTTATAAAATAGAAAGTTGTACTTTATTTTCTTGAATACCTAAAAATATATCCGTTATTAATTATTCAGTTCATAAAATGAACATTTTTTATAAAATTAATCTTTAATGAAATGTTCCTTTCTAATATTAAAAGTTTAATAATATAAAATTATACATAATCAATTTAATATTATCTAAATTAAATATCTTTTGTCTATAATAAATTATAGGAAAAAATATATATATATAATATAAAATTAAAAATTATCATTTTTTATGTATAATTAGTATGTAAATGTACTTTATATTATATTTATTTAACATAACTAAAATATATTCAAAATTTTACGTTCTTACGTTGATAAGTAAAACTATGAATCAAATTTGAATATTTTATCAAAATAGATTTTTTTTTACAAAGTGTTTTTCACATATTTTGTTTTTTCAATATACAACATATATTCTAATTAGCACAGTTTATCATATGGTTATTTTTTAATATATATTGGCTTAATTTTCCAAAAATGATATACCAAAGACCTGATCAAGGTGTTTATAATCTAAAATGTTTCCCAGATATCATTTACCAAATAATGTTTTCAGTTAATATAATATTACATTTAAAAATAAAATATTTAAAAATATAGCCAAATCTCAAAGAATCGTTGAACAAGTCAACTTTAATTAAAACAATACTATTGTCACATTATATCGTTAATATAGTATCTTAGTCGCAGAAGCAATAACCAAATTCAATTTATATATTTCAAATAATATACGAATGTATTTATAAATTATTTTTCAAAATATGACGAATACAAATAAACACAATGACTAGTAGTGTTTCCGACTTAGAGGCGTTCAGCTGTTAGATCTCACATATCAGCTTCTAGACATTGATTCCTCAATCAGCTTAATAAATCATAAATGTGCGCATATGGTTCCTCTCGTACTAAATGAGCGTACTATATTTGTGATAAATTTATAATAGTAGGATAAAACTAACCTGTCTCGCGACGGTCTAAACCCAGCTCACGTTCCCTATTAATAGGTGAACAATCTAACCGTTTATCCCTTATGCAAGATAGGGGTAGGAAGAGCCGACATCGAAGAATCAAAAAGCGACGTCGCTATGAACGCTTGGCCGCCACAAGCCAGTTATCCCTGTGGTAACTTTTCCGACACCTCTAGCTTTGTAATTCAAATATCTAAAGGATCGCTAAGCCAGACATTTCAGTACTCTGATTCAAACATGATATCAAAGTCAAATCATCTTTTACACTTAAACTCTACATGCGATTTCTGTTCGCATTGAATTGATCTTAGGTCATCTGTGTTATTTTTTAACAGATGTGCCGCCCCAGCCAAACTCCCTATCTGACAATATATATAATCAAGTTTTTGTAAAACTTTAACCTAGAAACCTACTCAACCGAGTATTTCTAATACATATTTATAAGTAAAGCAGCGATCGACGTAGTGGTATTTCAATGTTGCTTATTTACTCCCACCTATTCTACACCGCCGATACCACTTCACAATGTCAAACTAGAGTCAAGCTCAACAGGGTCTTCTTTCCCCGCCATTACATTCAAGCCCGTTCCCTTGGCTGTGGTTTCGCTAGATAGTAGGAAGGGACAGAAGGAACCTCGTTGATCCATTCATGCGCGTCACTAATGAGATGACGAGGCATTTGGCTACCTTAAGAGAGTCATAGTTACTCCCGCCGTTTACCCGCGCTTTCTTGAATTTCTTCACTGTAACATTCAGAGCACTGGGCAGAAATCACATTGTATCAATAACCGTCAAATCCTTCCCAATGCTTTATTTTAATTAAATAGTCGGGTTCCTGCAGTTAGTACCAGTTCATTATTGGTTGCTAATTGTTAATGAAAAATTATTTCCTCTGCAGGAAAAGTATTCTCAAGTTGTAATCACTATAGAATGACAGACCTTCCAATTATCAAGTTATATTAATTTAGGTAATCATTAGTACCACAGAGCATATTCCATGAGCTCTATAACTCAACCTAATGAGCCATTCTTTATTGCAAACTTACAGAACCATTTTGCCGACTTCCCTTACCCACTTTATTCTATTAACTAGAGGCTTTTGACCTTGGAGACCTGCTGCGGTGATTAATACGAATAAAATGTAGTGATACTAAAATTAACAGTTTTTTTAAAATGATTCAAAGTTTATCATTCAATGCAAATTTTGCAATGCTCTTAATAGTATATAATCTTATCTTAAGGTTATCTTATTTCGCGATCATAATAATTTTATTAAGAATAGAGATCTCTTATAAAAACAATAAATCTTGTAACTAAATATCTAACGCTACCTAATTAACAATGCAATAATAATTCAAGAATATTAACTTGACACCCTATCGAACAAATAACACAATTTACTATTAAATATAATTTAATATTTTCCTTAGGAACTATCAACCCATATCCAATTATTGTTGATATGGAACCTTTCTCCACCTCAGTATTTATAACTCTTTAAGAAATAATTGCTACTAACACCAAGATCTGTACAAACAGCTACTCCAACAAAATATATGTATAGATATTCAATGCTGCTGCTTCAACATCTTACTTACTATCATCTATATCAATAATAATAGTAATTTAGTTTCAAAAGTTTGCTTTAGCGCTATCCATTTTTGGGGCTGCTTAATTCGACAGGTGAGTTGTTACACACTTCTTAGCGGATTTCAACTTCCATGAACACCGTCCTGCTATTCAAATCAAGTAACGCCCTTCATGGTGTCTTACTAAGCAAAAAATTTAGCTTATTAACTATGCGTATGGAACATCCCACATCGCCAGTTCTGCTTACCAAAAATGGCCCACAAAAAGATATATTTCAATGTTATACTACATTCGGGATAGCATTACATTATACATATTTAAAGTTTAAGAATAGTTTGAGATTTCTTAAATCCCATAAACTCTAATTATTCGCTTTAACTCATATAACGTATTTATCTCCAGCTATCCTGAAGGAAACTTCAGAGGTAACCAGCTACTAGATAGTTCGATTAGTCTTTCGCCCCTATACTTGTATCAAACGAACGATTTGCACGTCAGTATCGTAGCGAGCCTCAACCAAAATTTCTCCTGATTTAACCCTGCGTAAGTATAGTTCACCATCTTTCGGGTCCTAGTATAAATGCTTATATTAGGGAAATACAATATTCGAAATTTGTTAAAATACTTTATTAGACAATTACGATTCACGTTATATGTTCAAAATATTTAAAATTATGTGTCATGCATCCAACCTAGACTCCTTTGAACCGTGTTTCCAGACGGGTTGTATCAAAATAATATGGTACATTCGAATTGAATTTGAAATATGAACGAAATAACACATTTAAAGGAGATATGTGTTTGCCAAATAAGTATATATATCGATAGACAATTTAATAATCTGATACACCTTCTACCAACGATTTCGTATACTATTTAACTCCCTCTTCAAAGTCCTTTTCATCTTTCCCTTAAGATACTTGTAAACTAAAGGTCCTTCACAAGTTCTGTATCCTTTTATACATATCACCATATTCTTTCAATTCTAGTATCAAAGAACTGTACTCTAAAAATATATGGAAACAAACACAATAATTATCATAATACGGGGTTACTATCCTCTAGAATCTCATATTTGAATGAGTTTGTAAAAATTATGAGTCATTCATATATATTAATTACATTTTATTATCTATTACAATTTAGTTTATGACTTGGCTTATATTCAATTCATTCGCCATTACTAAGAAAATTTACTTTTATTTCAATTCCACTACCTAATAATATGTTTAAATTTTGCAGGTTATCTTACTTGAAGCTGAGTATAAAGAATCAAAACGTAGAAATGATATACTTACGTATTAATCACATGTATGACAGAATATTTAATATAATTCTGATGTATTTATTCATCTATAAATAAATAATAAGAGAATTTGTTTTTACTAGAATTGATTTATAATTCTATAATATTATAAA
>NZ_JAKVCI010000044.1:0-6336 GCF_022447305.1 Prochlorococcus sp. ALOHA_ZT_50
TTTAACGAAACCACTTCTATAGGAATTGATATATTTTGTTTTAACTCTTCAATTATTTTTTGAATTTTACTCTCAAAATTTTTAGTAATTTTTTGACCATTATGATCAAAAATTTTTATGCCATTATATTCTGGCGGATTATGACTTGCAGATATCATGACACCACTGCTCAGGTTCTCTTGTTTGATTAAAAAAGGTATAGCTGGGGTAGGGCAGATTCCAAGATTTATAAATTTTTTGCCACTTTCATTTATACCTTGTGTTATTGCCTGAAGCAGAATATCTCCACTAATTCTTGTATCTCTTCCAATTAATATTGGATTTTTATTTTCTAAAGTCGAACCTAGAGCATATCCTACTTTGTAGGCTAGAGAATAAGTTATCTCTTCATTAAATCTTCCTCTTATTCCATCAGTTCCAAAGATTGATTGCATAATTAGATTTCAGGAATCAAAGAAATTTTGATAATTATTCAGTTCTTATTTTATCAGTTGATTAAAAGCTTATAGATTTCAATTCTCTTTATTTGTTTAACTTATTTAAGATGTTTTTAGTAAGTAATTTCTTAATAGTGCAATCTGAGAGTCGAGAGCAAATTTTAAAACATTATTTTAAAACAATACTTATTTTAATCATATCTATTGTTATCATTTCACTGTTTTTGTTTAGAAATTTCTTTTTTAAATCAACTTATCTTCTAAAGAGTTTTGGAGAATTATCTGTTGACCCTGAAATAGCTTTTACAAATAATAAGCCTACATTTCTGGAATTTTATGCTGAGTGGTGTGAAGTTTGCAAAGAAATGGCTCCACAAGTTTCTGCTTTTAAAGATGAATACGAAAAAGATATTAATTTTGTTTTTTTAAATGTTGATAATCAAAAATGGGGTAATTACATCCAAAAGTTTGCAGTCAATGGGATTCCTCAAGTTAATCTTTTTGATAAAAAGGGTAATCTAATATCTACTTTTATTGGTAAACAAGATGAAATAAAAATAAGAGAATCTATTAATAATTTAGAAAAAGAAGAGAATCCCTATGAGGAAATTATTAATGCTGAATTTTCAATAATTCAAGAAAATAAAAATAATGAGGTTAATCCTCGTAGTCATGGATAATTTTTACCATTCTAAAGATTTTGATACAATCGGAAAACTTTTTTTAAAAATAGACTTGCAATTTTGGGCGATAGACTTGTGTTCTTTTTGGGTACCGTGAGCTGATCTTAAATGAATGTAATGGATCCACGATCTGCATGATCCAGACATATAGATTCTTGTTGGAGTTGCTAATGGTAAAACAAATCTCGCACATTCTTTGGCTACGCCTTCAGCAAGTAAATCTTCATATAATTCTGAAGCAGCCTGAAAATGTAAACCAATTTTTTCATTGAATCTTTTTTTTAACTCATCAGGGAGATCAGGAATTGAATTTTGCCTGTTTTTAAAATCTTGACGCCTTAACTCTGGTAAGGGAATATTACCCAATTGAGAACTATCTGCATATCTCTGTGAAAATTCCTGGAAAGTAAATGATCTATGTCTTAAAATTTGGGCAGCGATTCCTCTGTTAGTTTCTATTTGCAAGGTCATAAATGACTGTTCAAAAACACTCCAATGTTCATTTTTAATGCAATAACTCAATAATTTCGAATAGTCTTCATTTTCCTGATTTTTTGGATTACTAACTCTTGCAATGTAAGCCATTGTTTTTTCTGCATCAGGAGTTAGCGAAATTAGTTCAACTTTACTCATTTTAGATCTTTGCAAGAGTTACTTTTTCTGGTTGGTTTTGATATTTACCTCTTCTATCTTCATAGGTTGTAGAGCACGGATCACCTTCAAAAAAGAGTAGTTGGCAAATACCCTCTTCAGCATATATTCTGCAATCTGCACCTGAACTATTACTAAACTCTAAAGTTAGATGACCTTCCCACCCTGCCTCTGCGGGCGTTGTATTAACAATAATTCCAAGTCGTGCATAAGTACTTTTGCCTATACAGATTACAGTTATATTTTCTGGCACTTTCATCTTTTCTAAAGCAACTCCTAAACCATAGGAGTGAGCAGGAAGAATAAAAAAGTCTCCATCATTATCATGGTGAAGAACAGTTTTTTCTAAATTATTAGGATTAAACTTTTTGGGATTCATCACAGTACCAGGGATATGTCTGAAAATTAGGAATTCTTTTGATGAAAGTCTTAAATCATAGCCATAAGATGAACATCCGTAACTCAAAACTGGCTTTTGTTTATTGTCAGGCTCAAGATGTCTCACCAAATTTGATTGAAAGGGTTTTATCATACCTTCCGAAGCTTTTTGATTTATCCAGAGATCATTTTTTAGCATTGTTTTATGAGCGAAGTTCGGTAATTTGGTTAGCCATTAATAATAAATCTTTAGGTATATCTGTACCAGTAAGGATTACATCTCCTGATATAAATCGGTTTTCAAGTGTTGAAATCAAATCATCTTTATCGATAATTTTCATGTCAATAGCTAAAAAAATTTCATCAAGTATGATTTGGTCATTCTCTCCAGACTGTAGTTCTTTTTTACAAAAATTCCATAATTCAATAGTAGATTCATGAATAGATTTTTTTAAATTTTTATTATTTTCAATTGCTTCAGAATTATATTGATCAAAGGAATGTGATGATCTTACCCAGGTTAAATTACCGCATAGCTTTACTGCATTATCAACTCCTTGCTTGACTCCTCCCTTCATGAATTGTATTAAGAGCACTTTCCTGCCAAGAGCAGCATTTCTTAGAGAGTCTCTAATGATAGATGTGTAGCTACCTCTATATGAAGATTGATAGATTTGAATTTGTCCGTTTTGTGGAATTCTTTTTAGATTAATTTTGTTAGCAGTATTTGTTTTTACAACATCAAGATTACCTTTGGAATAAATATGAGATGAACTAATTACCATTATTTAGATTCTTTCTACATGCAGTATAATTAGAATCTATTGACGCTGCATATAGTGTAATTTTACTTAAAAAAGGGTTAAGCAATTTGAAACTGACTGAAAAAAGCTTGTTGATAAACTGATAAGAATTGAAAATTGTTACTGTTGATACAAGATATTTTAGGGTGTCTCCTTAAATTTTTTAATAGTCAAGATATTTATGATACCTGCTTCACGAGGATTCAACCGCTTTAGTTCGCAACAATCCGGACAAAGTAAAATTAACTCTGTTGGAGAACGTTTTCCAATCAATAGAACTTTAATGGAAGTTATTAAAGGTCTAGATGGTGCAAGCACAGAAATGGTTGAGAGATCTAAAACAATATTTTTCCCTGGGGACCCTGCTGAAAGGGTTTATCTTATAAGAAGAGGAGCAGTAAGACTGTCAAGAGTTTATGAGTCAGGTGAAGAAATAACTGTTGCTCTTTTAAGAGAGAATAGTCTCTTTGGTGTTTTATCTCTTCTAACAGGCCATAGATCTGATCGTTTTTATCATGCCATAGCATTCACAAGAGTTGAAATGATAACAGCACCTGCAAATTCTGTTTTAAGAGCTATAGAGGAAGATGCATCAGTAGGACTATTACTTTTACAGGGGCTTTCAAGTAGGATCCTGCAAACTGAAACAATGATAGAAACTCTTACACATAGAGATATGTCTTCTCGTTTAGTAAGTTTTTTAATGGTTCTTTGTAGAGACTTTGGAGTTGCAGGTGAAAAAGGTATTACGATAGATTTAAGGCTTTCACATCAGGCAATTGCTGAAGCTATTGGTTCTACAAGAGTAACCATTACAAGATTATTGGGAGATTTAAAGGATTCAGGGCTTCTTAATATTGAAAGAAAAAAGATCACAGTGTTCGATCCAATTGCTCTTGCAAAAAGATTTAATTGATTCATCATAAATTATGATGTACTGAGTATATGCAAAAGTGTGGCTTGGATTTTAATTGTTTTTTTAATATTACTAGGGGGATTAATTGCACCATTTGGGGATATTCTTGGAACAAAGATTGGTAAAGCAAGATTTAGTATCTTAAAATTAAGACCGAAAAAAACAGCAACTATAATAACTATTATTACTGGTGGGTTTATTAGTTCAATATCAATAGGGTTATTGATTTTAGTAAGTGAAGAATTCAGACAAAGGCTTTTTGTTGATATTCCTTTTTTGCAAAAAACTTTAGATGAAAGTAAAAAGGCTTTAATCCCTTTACAGGAAGAGCAAGAGGAACTTGAAGGTAAAATTATTCAAAAAGAAAAGGAGTTAAATCAATTAAAAAATAATATTAAAGAATTTAGGAGAGGAAATATTGTTATCAAAAGAGGGCAAACTTTATTCATTGCTGAGATTAAATCTAGCTCAAATGTAAAACTAGACTTTATAAAAATCTATAATGAAGCTGATAAATTTGTTAGGAAAATTGTTACCCCAAATAAAAAAGAAGCAAAAAATATTCTTTTGTGGAGACCTAGTGATATTACAAAAATTGAGACAATAGCTTCTAGAGGCGGCGACTGGATTTTATTAATTAAATCAGCAACAAATGTTTTAAAAGGGGATAATTATGTTTTTGTATCTCCTGATTTATTAGAGAATAAATTTATAGTCAAAAAAGGGGATGTTATTACAAGTTCAATTCTGGGAGAAAGTGATTTAAATCTTAAATCAATAAATTTAAAAATTAAATCATTGCTTAGAGAAACAAGGGATGAAATTAAGTCAAAAGGATCACAAGTTAGTGAAATTAATACAAATGGAAATTTTGTAAAAAAAATTAGAGACTTTCTTCAAGAAAATCAAAATATCAAATTTAAGTTAGAAGTAGTATCTTTGAGAGATAGTAAAACTGTAGAACCCATAGTCGTTGAAATCAATATTTTAAAGATTGCATCTTAAATGCCTAGAGTTATAACTATTGATCCTGGGAAAAGTAAATGCGGCTTAGTATTAGCTGAAATAAGTGAAAAAAAAGTTTATAAAGCGATTATTCTTAAAAGTGAATTACTAGAGAATTATGTCAGATATTTAATTGCCGCTGAGGACATATCACAAATTATTATTGGCAATGGTACTACCAGTAAAGAAATCAGAGAAAAACTATATTTTTTTAAAAAAGAAATAATAACTTTTGAGGAAAAAAATACTACCTACAGGGCTAAAGCAAGATATTTCGAACTTTTTCCAATTAGTGGTCTGAAGTTTTTAATGCCTAGAGAGGTTTTTATTCTTAATAAAAACCTTGATGCGATATCAGCTTTGATAATTTTAGAAGATTATTGCAAAATGAAGTTTACTTTGAATCAAAATATAGATTTTAAAACTTGGCTGAAATAGTGAACTTATATTCATTCCCTGCTTCTAGTTCATAATCTTTTTTCAATAAAAATCTCAATAAGGCATCCTCAATTAATGCTCTTCCCAAAGGTGGATTTACCTTTAATAGACCTTTATTAAAGGAGTATGTAAAAGTCCATTTAAATTGACTAGCTTCCACAACCCCCTGAATTTGCTTTTTTGAGAAGCAATATTCCTTAACACTTACATTTGCAATAGTTTCAGGTTTTGAACGCATTTCTTAAGGTTGGTCTTTGTCAAAAGAATTTAATTCATTAATTATATATTCTTCTTTTTTAGTATTTAGTTGTTCGAGGGATTCTATTACTCTCTTATACACTTTATCCAATATTGATTTTTCTTCTAGAGAAATATTTCCTAATACATGTGAAATGGTATTGAAATTATTTTTTCCTTTTATTAGAGGAGGTGACCCAATACCAATTCTTATTCTCTTAAAGTTTTGTGTCTGTAATTGTTCAATGATGCTTTTAAGCCCGTTATGTCCACCTGAGCTTCCTTTTCTTCTAAATCTTATTTTTCCAAGGGGAAGATCTTTATCATCGACTATTATGAAAATCTGATCTAAATTTATTTTGTACCAATCAACTATTGCTCTGACAGCATCACCACTGTTATTCATAAACGTATTTGGTAAAAATAACCTGAAATTAGAATCATTGATTTGAAATTCTGAGCAGGAACTTTTAAGCTTATCTTTTAATAAAAAATTTGAATTATATTTTTTCGAAAAATTTTCAAGCAGTAAAAAACCTATATTATGTCTACTTTTTGAGTATTTTTTACCAGGATTTCCTAATCCAATTAAAAATATTTCTTTCATTGTTTATTTCTAAATCTCTTTTTGTTTGAGAATTATGAATATATACAAACTATAACTAATTAATAAAAACAAAAATTTAAAAAAAAAATTATTTGGCAATTTTCACATTAACCAAATAATTTTTTGAGAAATTTTCAGAAATTTAATTTCCGTTCCAATCTACTGAGAAACCTTGTAGCAA
>NZ_JAKVCI010000045.1:0-5212 GCF_022447305.1 Prochlorococcus sp. ALOHA_ZT_50
CACCAATCATTGCTAAAGTTTCGCTCCCCTCGCGAATATCTGAAATTAATTTTGAGATATTTCTCAAAGGTAATTGCCTAGAAGTATCTGCTAATTTTCTAATTGGCGACATCAAAAAAGATTGTCCAATTAAAAGTAAAATTTGAAGATAAAGAAGGATATTTCTAGATTTTAAAGAAAATAAGATTATTGCAAAAAGGGTAAATGAAGAGAAGAACAATTTAGCTTTGAAAATAATCCCAGAGCTTATAAGTTCGGATGCAAGATTAGGCATTTCGGGATCATTAATTGAACTCAACCAAATATTCGAGAAAAAGAATGCTATTGAGAAGCCAAACAAAATTAAAATATTAAAAATCCAGAAATATGAATAACTTTTATTTATATTTTTTAAGCTTATAAAGCTATTACTTGTTAATAATGCCGCCGCTGGAATTGCTGGCAACCAATAGCTAGGTAATTTAGTAGCAGAAAGGCTAAAGAAGATTAAAACTGACGTTAACCAACATAGAGAATATGTATAAAGGGTTTCAGTGACATTGCAATTTTCTTTTGAACTTTTAAAGAAATCCTTAAAGGTTTTAAATATCCCATGATACAAAAAAGGAGTGAATGGTAATGAAGCCAATATCATTATGTAAAGAAAAAACCAGAATGGTTCTGCATGATTATTTACAACTGAGGTATATCTTTGAAAATTATGGTAACCAAAAAAATTGTCCCAAAAAGGCTTTCCCTCTTTTATGAGTTCTAATATGTACCATGGAACACTTATAAGTATTGTTATTAAAAAACCTTTCTTAGGGTTTATCTTACAGAGCAACGTTTTCCAATTCTTCTGACTAAACAAGAAAGATGTAATAGTCAATAATGCCAAAACAAATGCAACAGGTCCTTTAGTTAAAATTGCAAAACCTAAAAATACCCAAGCTGAAATGCATTGATCATTATTTTCACTTGCCATTCTTCTCCAAAACAAAAGCAGGCTAATCCCTAAGGTTCCAGTTAAAAGAGCATCACTCACAGCAGTTCTACTCCAAATAATTATTAATGGAGAAAGAGCAAAGCCTAATGATGCAACTATTGGAGTGAGGAATTGCCTATCACTCTTCTGTGGCCAACAAAACAACGTATCTCCAATCATCAACATTAAAAATAATGATGCCAAAGCTGAAGGGAGTCTTGCTGAGAGAGTCCCGAAACTATCCCAAATCTCGTTTTTCGGTAATGAGTAAAAAAAACCCATTAGCCAATATATCAGTGGAGGCTTATCAAAACGGAATATTCCATTAACTTTTGGAGTTAACCAATCACCAGATTCACTCATTGCCCGTGCTGCAGCGGCAAATAAAGGGGGAGTTTCATCCACCAATCCTGTAGTGCCTAAACCTAAGATAAATATAATGATCCCACAAACTAAAACTATCAATAAGGTTATAAGCCTTTTTTTTGAGTTAAGAAGAATCATTTAATATTATTTATATTCATGCATTACCTTATTAAGCCAGTTCACAACCTTGTTAGCAAATATATCTGCGGAGGCATTTTTTTCTACCCATTCTCTACATTTCTGACGCTTTATTTTTTCAATAATCTCTACATAAGAAAGCATATTTTTTTTATCATCAGGATCAGCAAGATAACCTGTTTGGCCATGCTGAATAATTTCACTAGGTCCTCCCCTTTTATAAGCTACAACAGGCACCCCACAGGCTAAAGCTTCAACAATAACGTTCCCATATGCCTCATTCCATTTCGGAGTATTTAGCAACCCTCTGCATTTACCAAGTTCTTTTTGTAATTCATCGGTTGATAAAAACCCCATCCAATCTATAGCTCCTTGAGGGAATGATTTTTCTATCTTTGAGGCATACATCTCATCTTCTATAAATCCCCAAACTTTTAATTTTTCGCCAAGTTGATTTGCTACATAAACTGCATCCTCCAAACCTTTCTCCGGAGCCACTCTTCCAACCCATGCCAAGGGTCCCTTAACTGAATCTTGAAAAATATAATTATCTAAATTAAACCCATTCCCAATAATTGTTGGTTTTTTTATGAATGGATAATCATTAGCTTGCATTTTCGAATGAAAAGCAAAATTATTTGGATATTTAGCATATACCTTAGAGATTAAATTACTAATTACTGAACTTTCAGAACCCATACTAATAATATGTGCAATGGGTATCTCTAAATTTAGAGTCATCCAAATAGGCAACCAATCATAGGACATGTTCAACAATACATCTGCATGTTTAGCGATATCTAATCCCTTTTCAAGCATTCCTGCTAAAAGAGAATTGTCTGGGATACTCACGGGAGAATTATAATTTTGATGCTGCCAACTAATTTGATCTTCACCTTCCACAAAATGTAATTTTGCTTTTACATTACTTTCATGTAACTTAGAATTTTTTGGAGCTACAACCTCAACAGAATGACCTAAAGAAATTAAACCTGAAACTAAAGAATTTAAAGTTAATTCAACTCCACCACCTTTACCACTCCCTAAGAACCCTATTGGAGTACTAATCAAAACTATTCGCATTATTAGACTTTTTACAAAAAGAAACTAATTAAATAGTAGTATCAGAAAATTTATTTTCCCATAAACTCTTTCTCTGGCTAACAAAAAATACTGAGATAAGAACAAACACTACTCCTATCCACTGCACAATAGTGAGTCTTTCATCTAACCAAACACCTCCACTGAGAAGAGCAAATACAGGTGTTAAAAATGCAAGAGTGCTAAATCCAGTTATTTCTTTATTATTAGCAAAGTAGAAAAACAATCCATAAGCTATTGCTCCTCCAAAAATACTTGCAAATGACATAAGTCCCCAATCAAATATTGACCAATCTGGAATTATTGTGAAATTTGATTGTAAGCAGTGCTTAATAATTAAGGGCAAACTCCCTAAAACCATATGCCAACCTGTAACTGCAACTGGATCACTTTTAGTACAAGTGAATCTAATTAAAATTGTTCCTAATGCCATAGCTAGAGAAGCTGCAAGCATCCAAAGTTCTCCAAAGTTAAAAGCAACATCATTTATAGACTTATCAGACATCAACCACCAATTCCCTAAAAATTCTTGTGGAACTCCTAAAAATACTATTCCTCCCAAGCCAAAAAGTAGTCCTAACCATCCTATTGGATTAATTAAATTCCCAAAAATTGCCCTCGCTAAAATAGCTACCAAAAGCGGTTGAGAATCAATTAAGACAGAACCTAAACCTGCTCCAGTTTTTTCAATACCATAAGTTAAAAACAACTGAAAAAAAGTGGCATCAACAATCGTAAAAACAAAAAACCACTTCAAATCGCACTTATAAATTTTTAAATCTCTTTTAAACAAATATGTTGTTATTAGAACAAGAATCCCTGCAGGAAGTAATCTTAAAGAAGCCACAAACTCTGGCCCAGCACTAGATACTAAAGGAGTCATAGCCGCCATTGAAGTACCCCAAAGTGCAAAAGGGAGTATCATTAAAAACCAATTTAGGATTGAATTCATTAGGTCTGCTGATAATCTTTTTAAAGTAGTTTTATGAATTTACCTTAAAAGAATGATTTGGCCTTTTAGACGAAAGTCAAAAAAAAGAATAGCTCGTATAGTAATTGATGAGCCTATTACAAGTTCAACAAGAGTTTCTGTCCTTAAAGCTCTTAAACAAATTGAGGATAGAGAATTTCCTGCTTTAATCGTGAGAATTGATTCTCCAGGGGGTACTGTTGGGGATAGCCAAGAAATATACTCTGCTATTAAAAGACTAAAAGATAAAGGATGTAAAGTCATTGCTAGTTTTGGGAACATCTCAGCATCAGGAGGTGTTTACATTGGTGTTGCATCTGACAAAATAGTTGCTAATCCAGGCACAATTACAGGATCTATTGGTGTGATTATAAGAGGAAATAATTTATCTGAATTATTAGATAAAATCGGCATTAAATTTGAAACTGTTAAAAGCGGTGTATTTAAAGATATACTTTCTCCTGATAAGCCTTTAAGTGAGGAAGGGAGGAGATTGCTTCAAGGCCTAATTGATGAAAGCTACAAACAATTTACTGAAGCTGTTGCTGATGGAAGAAATTTACCTGTTGAAGAAGTAAGGAAATTTGCCGATGGGAGGATTTTTACTGGTACTCAAGCGAAAGAATTAGGACTAGTTGATGAGGTTGGAGATGAATTTGTTGCAAGGGAACTAGCTGCAGAGATGGTTAATATTGACCCTAAAATTCAACCCCTAACATTTGGTAAGAAAAAGAAAAAAATACTTGGACTAATTCCTGGAAGTAAAATGATTGAGAAAATTATCAATAATATCTTTTTTGAGTTTGACTCATCTAATAAAGTACTTTGGTTATACAAGCCTTAAATCGATATGTATGAAAAAATGAAAGATGATTATAAAATTACATTTATTCGTGGTGCTACAACAGCATCTGGGAATTCTGTTAGGGAAATAGAAGTTGCCGTAGTGGAATTAATTGATGAATTAATTTCACGAAACAATCTAATTAAGACGAACATATTATCCATTACATTCACAGCGACAAAAGATTTAAATGCATGTTTCCCCGCTTCAATTGCAAGGAAATTTAATGGACTTGATTCAGTTGCCTTTTTAGACTGCCAACAAATGCACGTATCCAATGATGTTGATTTTTGTATAAGAATAATGGCTCAAGTTTTATTGCCACCAAATTATGCAATAAAGCACCCTTATTTAAGAGGCGCTGCAAAATTAAGGACAGATAGATGTTAACCTTAGTGAAATTATTTTTCTGCTTTAAATTTGAATAGCACGAACTCAACCTTTAAATTCCATTCCCTTAATGTTAAAAATCACAAAGAAACTTACTTTAAATCTTAAAATTTTAAGATTTTTTATTATCCCTACAATTTTAGTTTTAACTCCTTTTTTTAATAACATCCAAGATGCTAAAGCGGGGTTGGAATTCCAGTGGGATCAAGACGATAGTTATAGAAGATTAAAGTGGTTTCAAAAAGAAAATAATAGGAAATTTAGAAATACAATTTATTTTTTCTTGAGGCCATCTGATAGAAGAACTGATCTCTTAAAAATTAATCTAGCAATTCCTAAAACTTTTAAATCCACTTTAAAAAATGAAAACATTAGTTTTTGCAAAGTAAGAATAGGCGGTTTTGAAAATAGAACTAAGTGTTTAGAAGATATTCCAGCT
>NZ_JAKVCI010000046.1:0-4463 GCF_022447305.1 Prochlorococcus sp. ALOHA_ZT_50
AAATGAGTATTTGCTAGAGAGATTTTTTCAATCATTTCTCAATCAATAAAACATCATAATAATAGAAAAATTTTAATTATGTAAATCTATTTTTTTTTTGATTCTTTAATTTCCCCAGATTTTTTTAGTGAATTAACAAGTCTTTCATTTTCTGTTTTTAAATTTTCTAATGCAGATTTTGTGAATTGTTCTTTAGCCTCAAATTTTGCTGAACTTATAACTTTTTTATTAGGAAGTTTTTTCTTCGGTTCTGGCTTCATATTAAACAGCTTTTTAAAAATCTTATAAGTTATTTTTTTTGTATTAGGTATTATTTTTTACAATTTTCTGGTTAATAATATTTGTTTACATAAACAAATTAATCTTTATCTTTTGGGAGCCTTAACCATCCAGTAGTCCATTCTGATTTTAGTTTTGCCCATGAGATCCTTTTAATATCTTTTTTATTTTTGGTAGGAAAAATATCAACCCATCTATCTTCATTTTTACCACCATAAGCTTTAACTTGAAAATGCCTATTACCATTAATAGTTTTTGGTGCTGTCCAACACAAAGTAGGAGGCCATTTCATGAGAAATTTTTAAAAGTTAAAAAACTAAAGGTTGCTTTGCCCAGTTAAAACTAAACCATAATATGCAATCGTACCAAGGATAAGTACGATTCCTAGTATTCTAATAATCATGATTTAATATTTTTAAATTCAAATTATATTAGAGAAATTTTATAAATTTGCGTTGAAGATTTAATATTTTCTAATTTTTCCTTTTTTTATTTCTAACTATGGAGTGGCAAGATTCAGGATGCCATTCATTCTGAATCTTGCCAATAAAATCATAAATAAATGAATCGGGACATCCAGTTTTTTTTTGAAGTTCTGAAAGTTCTTCTTTAATGAATTCATATACACTCGTTATTACCCCTAAATTTTCTTCTTGGGAGGGAGCCCATTTTTTATTCTCCATTAATATTTTTTAAATTATTTTCCACAATATCGTAATAGGTTATGTCTCCATAATCAGCATCTGAACAACATAAATCTCCATATAGTTCCTCTAACAAATCGTACGCATCTGAATACTTATCAAAACTTTGAGCTGTTAATTCGTCATCTTTCCCATCAATTCTAATTATTTTGTAGGTCATATTTTACTTAGATGCAAAAAGTATTTTTTTTGATTCATTAGATCATCTTATAAATAAAAATCTTATTTAGGAGTATTAGTTGGGTAAAGCTTCTGAATTTTATTTTTCTGAATTTCTATTTTTCTTCTTTCATATTTTTTTGCCATTATTTTTCTGATAAATAATTGTGGGATAAGCCAAACTAATGCAATAGCTATAGCCATGAAAGCAGGATTTCTCCACGTTAACCTAATAATCTCTTGTATAAATTCTTGATTGAAAATTTCCATACATTAAATTTTGATGATAAAAATATCTTTGCTTTCTTTTATAAAATCTTTTAAATTTCATAATTCATCATAACCTTAAAAAATCTAATAAGGAATTTTATAAATTTTTTCTTTTTCTAGTTCGTTTTCTTTTATATTTGGATTTAGATTAATTTTTTATTTTTTAGTTTAGAGATGTCGACTTATCTAATTACAGGATCAAATAGGGGTATTGGATTAGAACTATGTAGGCAAATTCATAAGAGGGGAGATAATGTAATTGCAACGTGTAGGAAAGCTTCAAAAGAACTTAGAGATTTAGGAGTGAGAATTGAAGAGAATATAGAAATTTCTTCTGATGAGTCGATAACAAATTTGTGTAAAAAACTATCTGGAGTTAATTTAGATTGCTTAATTCATAATGCAGGAATTTATGAATTTAATTCTTTCGAAAACTTAGATAAAAAAAGTATTTTGCGGCAATTTGAAGTTAATGCATTGAGCCCAATATGTATGACTCAATCACTTAAACATCTTTTAAAAAGATCTTCTAAAGTTGCTTTTATCACAAGTAGAATGGGATCTATTGAAGATAATTCATCTGGAAGTTCTTATGGTTACAGGATGTCTAAGGTAGCCTTGTCAATGGCAGCAAAATCACTTTCTATAGATTTATCAAGAGAAGATATTTATGTAGCTATTTTGCATCCTGGGTTAGTGAGTACAAGAATGACTGGCTTTACAAGAAATGGAATTAGTCCTGAAGAATCAGCAAATGGCCTTTTAAAACGTATTGATTCTTTAAATAAAAATAACTCGGGTACGTTTTGGCATGCCAACGGAGAAGTTTTGCCTTGGTAATATCTATATTTTTATTTTTAAGAGATTTATATCGTTAATTTGTTAAAAAACTTTTAAATTTTTAACGAATTTCTTTCCTTGTTTAATTCTTTTAGTTATCTTTAAAAAAACATTAGTAAAGGAGGTGATTCATTGTCGTATCTACCGAAAAATGCGGTTATCAAAGGGGCCGTGAATTCAGTATCTTCATCACATTCATCGGTCTCTTTTTCTTTGATTAAGAAAAAAGGTTTTATAATCAATAGATTTATATAAATCAGTTACTTAATAATTAAAAGCTCTGCATCTCATGAAGTTGCAGAGCTTTTTTTATGAATTTAAATAGTCTTTCAAAATTTACTCTATCTTTTTTGGCCGAAGTAAATTAAGGCTAAAAAAGATAAAGTGCTTACCAAAGCGATTAAGTACCACCCAGTTGAGGAGTTGCTAGTTACTTCTGTCATTTATTTTGATTTATCGGAGGAATTGATTATTTGAGTGAAAATCACAATTGATATCATTAAAAAAACTAAAAGGATGTAAGTTACGTTCATTTATAGAAAAATGCTAATTATCAAAAAGATTATTCCTAGAACTACCGTAACAATTGCTCCATCTACTAATAAGTCTTTCCATGTATAACTTTTAAGCATCCTTGTTTTATCTTCTTCACTCATAAGGTTCTTTAACCACGTCCAATCTAAAAGCTGTGTCAATGCAACACCAAAAATTAAATGACCAAACAAAATACCAATTAGATCAATTCTAGAAATATCTTTAGTGAGACTTGTAATAATAAAAAAGTCCACTAGCTTTTTTCTTTATTAGATAAGGCACCACCTTCTTCTTTGTATTTTTCCCAAGCTTCGCTTATTTTTGCTTTAGAGAAATTTTGTTTTCCCTCAGAGAATTTATTTTTGAGGTTATTTAAACTATTAGTCAGTTCTTTTTTTGTTGGTTCATCAAGAAAGTTTGATGTTAATTTCCATAAATACCAGCTACTAGCTAGAAGAAGAATTAATCCGAGTAATTGCATATTAGTTTTTTACCATCCTACAACTTTTCAAATGGTTTCGATAAATTAATTTATTTAATACCTGCAGAAATTTTTTTGACTTAAATAAAAATTAAAACTTTAACCAGTGGAAAAATATTCTATCCAGCAGCCATATAGTTAGACCCCCTTCCAGGAAAGCCAACCAATACATCCCATAATCAGAAAATCCCATTTGTTCTTTTACTGTTTTAATTAATTTTTTGTGAGCTTGAATGAGATCTTTCATGAACAATCAAATTTTTTAAACCTGCTGAATTTCTTTAATTAAAAAACCCTTCCCATAGCAAGATAGACATGTTTTAGTCTCATCTAATGAAATTCTTAGAAAACCTGCTCCATTACATCTAAAGCAATTTACTTTAGTGTTTGAATAGATTTTTGATTTAATTTTAGCAGCACGATTTAAGTAAGAAACAGTTTCTTTACGACCGTTTGCTTTGGCAGCTTTGTTTAAAAGCTTTTTGTAGTTGACTTTAAGTTCTTGGATATTCATCTTTTGTAGAAACTATGATGCAAATACAGGAAAAATTAGATGTTTAAATAATTTTAAAAACTTTCAATTTCCCGTTTATATTTCTAATCTGATCTCTTACTGAGATCTTGATATCATAACTAGTATTTAATTTATATGTTTAGTATCTGGAGTAATTAGTTTGTATATTTAATAGAAATTTTATATTTGATAAACTAAAACTTTTGCGGTTGATCATTCAAGAAAATATTTTTTTGTCTTTGAAAGGAATCTTAAATAATTTATCGTTTGAAAATCTATTAAAATTTGCTATGAGTTATCTAGATAAGAATAGTAGTAATTTAGATAGATGACGTAGTATCATAGATAAATAGAAAATAAATTTTATGTCATTAGATACAGCTGAGAAACAGAATCTGATTGAAACTCATCAAGTACATCCAACTGATACAGGTTCAGTTGAAGTTCAGGTAGCAATGCTTTCTAAAAGAATATCGAAATTAAGTGACCATCTCCAAGGAAACATTCATGATTTCGCTTCAAGGCAAGGATTATTAAAAATGATTGGTAAAAGGAAAAGATTACTATCTTACATAAAAGACAAAAACGTTCAGAGATATCAAGAACTAGTAAAGAAAATTGGAATCAGAGGATGATTTCAATTAATGAAAAAAAAGCAATCTAAAAAAAAGACACAATTTAA
>NZ_JAKVCI010000047.1:0-4270 GCF_022447305.1 Prochlorococcus sp. ALOHA_ZT_50
GAAAGATACTGAGAAGAAGAATGCTACTGAGAGGATATATATCTCAAGCGGTTTAAGAATTCTTTTAATCATAAAAAAATACAATAAAACAAATATAAATCAAAGTATCTAATAAAAAGAGTTAATTAATACAATTTAGAGTTGAGCATTAACAACGGGTATGACATTTCCCTTGAAAGTGTCGACAAAGTTATAAATCCTATATCTAGTGACAAAACATCAATTTATCTAGTGAAAAAATAGTGACAAAACTCATTTCCTATCCTCAAAAGTGATTTTTTATAAAATATTTAGCAATTTGGTCTTTTATAGATGTCTGTTATGAACTAAGATCTTATGAGCGGGGCGTGGCGCAGCTTGGTAGCGCGGGTGCTTTGGGAGCACTAGGTCGCAGGTTCGAATCCTGTCGCCCCGACCATTTAAAAACCAAGTCATACTAGCGAGTCTCCCAACTCGCTTTTTTATTTCTCAGAAGTCTCAATAATTTAAATAGCGATTAAATAGCGATTATTTGTATAGCCTTGTATAACTTTGTCCAGTTAATCGCTAACCATCACTAGGTTCATTAAACCTCTAAATAAATAAAATAATCAATAAAGTACCAATACTGAAAATTAAACTCCAACCCTGAGAATTAATTTTCAATTTAAAAATTATTTATATGTAATGAGTAAAAAACCTAAATAGGTTAAAAACCATTTATTCACAAGACCTTTTACTTGATGATGACTGAATTAAATTACCCATCCAATTTTTAATATCTGATAATACTTCCAAATCTAATTTGTAGTAAACCCATCTACCTTCTTGTCTATCAGAGATAAGACCTGAATCCTTAAGGATTTTTATATGATAGGAAATTTTAGATTGAGATAATCCAGTTACTTTAACTATGTCGCAAACACATATCTCTCCACCCATCATTAATTCAAGAATATTTATTCTAATCGGATCTGAGAGGGACTCCATTATCCCAATAAATTGATCACTATCAATCTTTTTAAGTTGTTCTAACAAAATCAAAAGATCATTAACTTTTTAAATACTAACCTAAAAAATTTAATTACACATATCAAGAATTATTGATATATCAATTATTTTTGATATATATTATATTAGGTTTTGATATTTCTATGAAAATTGGAATTAACGGATTTGGAAGAATTGGTAGGTTAGTTTTAAGAATTTTATGGGAAAGAAAAGATATTGAAATAACTCATATAAATGAAATTAATGGGGATTCTTTAACTGCATCTCATTTACTAGAGTTTGATTCTGTTCATGGTAAATGGAATAAAAAAATAGCTTCGAATGACAACGAAATAATAATTGAAGATAAAAAAATTTCCTTTACATCAATAAAGAACTATCTTGATGTTCCATGGAATAAATCTTCGGTTGATCTTGTTTTGGAATGTACAGGTAAAAACAAAGCTCCTAAAGAATTAAATCCATACTTTGATTCTCTTGGAATAAAAAAAGTAATAGTTGCTTGTCCTGTGAAAGGAATTGTGGGAGGGGAACAAGCACTTAATATTGTTTATGGAATTAATCAAGCCCTTTATAAACCTGAAAAACATAAATTAATTACAGCAGCATCCTGTACTACAAATTGCTTGGCTCCCATCGTAAAAGTTGTTAATGAAAATTTCTCAATTAAACATGGGGTTATAACAACTATTCATGACGTTACAAATACACAATCTCCAGTAGATTTTTACAAAAGTGACTTAAGAAGAGCAAGAGGATGCATGCAAAGCTTAATACCTACTACAACTGGATCAGCTAATGCGATTGCTGAAATTTTCCCTGAATTAGAAGGAAAACTAAATGGTCATGCAGTAAGGGTTCCACTTCTAAACGCCTCATTAACCGATATAGTTTTTGAATTAAATAAGGAAGTAACTGAAGAGCAAGTAAATAATGAATTTAAAAAAGCATCTGAAACATACTTAAAAGGTATTCTTGGATACGAGGAGAGACCCTTAGTATCCGCTGATTACTTAAATGACTGTAGAAGTTCAATAATTGATGGACTTTCAACGATGGTTGTAAATTCTAATTTATTAAAGATTTATGCCTGGTATGACAATGAGTGGGGTTATAGTTGCAGGCTTGCAGATCTTACTTCTTATGTAATTGAGAAAGAAAATAAATTTTAGTTTTTATGAAGTTATCTAGCCTTCAACAATATAGTGTCGTTACCGCAAACTATTGGGCATTTACTCTTACTGACGGTGCATTGAGAATACTAGTTGTTGGTCATTTTCATGAACTTGGTTATTCAACTCTGCAAATTGCTTTACTTTTTCTTTTCTATGAATTTTTTGGAATAATTACAAATCTTTTTGGAGGATGGATAGGGGCAAGATATGGGTTGAGACTTACTTTATGGATAGGAACGATTCTGCAAATTCTTGCTCTTTTCATGCTGATTCCAGTCAAAGAGAATTGGTCAATAATCTTTAGCGTCTCATACGTTATGTTAGCCCAAGCACTTAGTGGGGTAGCAAAAGATTTAAATAAAATGAGTGCAAAAAGTGCAGTTAAATCAATAGTTCCAGATTCAGAAGAGAATAATCAAAATAGTCAAAAACAATTATTTAAGTGGGTTTCAATTTTAACAGGATCTAAAAATGCACTTAAGGGTGTTGGTTTCTTCCTAGGGGGTCTCTTATACAAGCTATTGGGCTTTAATAATGCAGTTGGAATAATGGGTTTAGGTCTATGCTTCGCATTCTTTTTAACTTTATGTCTTCCTAAAGATTCAGGGAAAATGAAAAGAAAGCCAATTTTTAAAGACCTTTATTCAAAGTCTAAAGGTATTAATATTCTTTCAAGTGCAAGGTTTTTCTTATTTGGAGCAAGAGATGTCTGGTTTGTAGTAGCTCTTCCAGTATTTTTAGACATTTCTTTTGGATGGGATTATTTAAAAATAGGGCTGTTCTTGGGTGGATGGATAATAATCTATGGTTTCTTTCAAGTATTAGCTCCATTACTTAGAAAAGTATGGGGGAAAAATAATAGCCCAACAAAAACTACCGTTCAATTTTGGGGACTTATCTTGACGGTTATTCCTTTATTTATTGCAGGAGCATTAAACGGTGATAAATCATTAGGTCCTGTAATTGTTATTGGATTAATAATATTCGGCTTTATTTTTGCAATGAATTCATCTACTCATTCCTACTTGATTTTGGCTTATTCAGATAATGAGAAAGTAAGTTTAAATGTTGGTTATTACTATATGGCTAATGCAGCGGGAAGATTATTTGGAACCCTACTATCGGGCTTATTATTTATGCTCGGTAAAAATGCCACTATTGGTATGCAGTATTGTTTATATACTTCATCTATTTTGATTTTTATTGCTTGGCTTACTAGTTCTAAATTACCTTCCTATTCTTCCAACAGCTTCAATTGATTTTTTTAAAATTTCACCTTTCAAGGGAACGAAACCCAAGGCAGGAGCTTTATCTTGGTATTCATCGCTGAGCAATTTATAGAATGTATCTTGAATTGCCTTAGTATTCCTTCCATTACCTGTTTCATAAGCAAGTATCCAAGTTAAGGTTGCTATTGGATAAGCTCCTTTAGCAGTGGGGTTTGGATTTTTACCAGCCAAGTTCTTATCAAGAGTTATTCCATTTAAAGCTATCGCGCCTGATTCAGTATTAGGAGTAACGAATTCACCAGAAAGATTTTGAAGTGCAGCAGCCTTAACATTACCTTTAATGTATGACTGGTTTACATAACCAATTGCGCCAGGAGTGTTTTGAATAACACCTGCAACACCAGAATTGCCTTTTGCTCCAACTCCCGAAGGCCATTTAACAGATTTACCAGTACCTAGATTCCAGGTTTTAGAGAAAGCCTCCATAGAATTTGTAAAAGCTTTAGTCGTGCCTGAACCGTCGGAACGATGGGCCCAAGTTAATTTACCTGACTTACATCCTAATTCCTTCCAGTTTTTTATCATTCCCATTGCTACTTGAACAGCTTGTTCTTGAGTTAGTTTCAGGTCGCAATCATAGTTATATCCAAACGCAATTGTTCCGCCTACCATCGGTATTTGAACAAGTCCTCTTTTAACTTTCTCTATATCAGAATCTTTCATAGGATCATCTGATGCACCAAAATTTACAGTTTCATCTATAAAGGCTTTTCTGCCAGAACCAGAACCTACTGCTTGATAATTAACTCTTGGGCCTCCAGATTTGGCTAAGTCAAAAAACCACCTGGTATAAATTTTTGAGGGAAATGAAGCACC
>NZ_JAKVCI010000048.1:0-4211 GCF_022447305.1 Prochlorococcus sp. ALOHA_ZT_50
TAGTTGTTATATTCAAATTACTTTTTTCCCTTCGACAGAACCTACAATGGCCTTGGATCAATGGTTATTTACAACAATAAAAAACAGGTATTGTTTTTCACATTTTTAAAATATATAGTGTTTTGTTGTGGGAGGTATTTTGTATATGTACAGATTTGATTTCTTTTATATATCAATGAAAAGTTATCTGAAGTGGCTTAGTGGTGATGTGAGCAGACCATTGGCATTAACGAAAAATTGTAAAAGTTTATAGAATTTTTTTTTATCTTTGTGTTATCTAAATGTAAATATATGTACTACTTTCTAAATAAATGGCTATAATGCTGCTAGAAAGACTCAGGCCTTTTAGAATCTTTATCTAAAAGACCACTCACACGTGACTCCACAAGCCTAATAAAAAGTCGAGTCAGTAAAATAATCATCTACAAACTTGATCGAAAAAGAGAAAAGTTTATCGAAAAGTTTCCTTCACTTTTTCCCTAATCGATTCCATTTCGTTAGTTTTTCTTGAGTTTACCTGCTCTCAGGCGGAAAAGGTGATTTTGGTTGACGTGCGTTTGTGTACACCATTTTTCAATTTCAACATGTCTTTAATCTAGAGGGTTATTAGGGAAAAAATTGACTCATGTTGTTGATCATTTAGAGTTGTCCTAACTCGTTAGGCGGCCTAAAAATATTATTGGACTAAGCCTGTCCAGTGTCCAACATCAGTTTTCAAGTGCAATTTTTTTTTCATTAAACCCTCTAAATCTACTTTGGTGGAGTGGCCAATAATTGCAAAAAAGCTCCATGGCAGAAATGTTACAGGTACATTCCAGAAGTAATAATAGAAAGGATTTGTAAAAGTATTTTTACTTGATAGAAAGTTAAACTTTTCAACTAAGTAAAAAATAATATTTTTGTCTAAATAAGGGTTGATAGAAAATGTCCAGAATAAAAAAGGAATAAATCCAATTAGTAGTCCTAACCAAAAGAATTTGATGAATAAAAAATTTTTTTTAAAAAAAATATATGGTATGAGTGATAATAACGGTACAAAAACTAAAAAAGTTTTCATCATAAAAGCTAAACCAATCCAAATTCCAAAAAGCAGAATATAGAATTTGTTATTTTTACTTTTTATTTTGACTAAAGCTAATACTCCAATAGTTACTAAACATGAATAAATAATATCTTGAGTGGCTAAGTGTGAGTAGTCAAACCATAGATATGTAGTAGCAAGGATTAGTGGAGATATAATTGCATATTTTTTATTAAATAATTCTTCATGTAATTTATAAGTTGTAAATAGCATCAATATTGAAGCGACTGTTGTTGGTAGATATGCAGAAAAAATATTTCTTCCAAATAAGTCTTGTGACTTTGCTATTAAAAACTGTAATCCTATTGTTCTATCTAAAACATATTCATCCCACCAAAGTGGAATTGTCCAGTTACCTTTTTCTAATATCCATCTAGCTTGTAGTGCATAAAAACCTTCATCAAACGCAATATAACTTCTTTTGCCAAAATAAAATATAAGAGGAATAAAAACAAATAATTTAAAAAGATTTCTAAATTTTAAAATTTTATTAACCATTTTAATTTGCTTTGTAAGTGCCGATAATTGGAATTGAACCAATGACCTACTGTTTACGAGACAGTTGCTCTACCGCTGAGCTATACCGGCCAAATTAAATATTGAATTTTTCATATAGACTTAATTTTATAATTGAAAGAATTTATGTCAAAAATAGATCCTGAATTGAAAAAGAAATTATTAAAGGAATCCCAAGCTCCTTTCAAGGGATTGAGAAGAATATTGTGGATAGCTTTTAGCGGTTCTGCATTTTTGGGACTTCTAATAATGCTTTCTAGAATTGCGAATGGAACTGAATTACAGCTAAATAACCTTCTCATACAGTTGGGTGCTTGTGTAATATTTCCTACTTTATTAATCTTTGACAGAAATAAAGATTAATAAGCTAGATGTTTAATTATTGTGATAAGGTCCTCTTTTTGGTGACAAATTTGAATGCTTCGATTACATCTCCTTCAATCCATGAAGAGAATTTATCGCAGCCAACTCCACATTCAAATCCTGTATTTACTTCTTTTACATCATCTTTAGCTCTTTTTAGAGAGTCTAAATTACCCTCAAATATTACTTTCTCTGATCTAATAACTCTCAGAGAACAATTCCTTTGTAATTTGCCAGTTTGTATATAACAGCCTGCAATAGCTCCTTTACCAACTGCGAAAGTTGCTCTAACTTCAGCTTGCCCTAATGATTCTTCGACAAGATCGGGTTCAAGTAGCCCTTCCATGGCCAACTGAATATCTTCTAAGAGTTTATAAATTACTTCATATTCTCTTATATCAACGTCATTAGCATCAGCTGCTCTCTTCGCGCCAGAAGCCAATGAGGTGTTAAATCCAATGATTACTGACCCAGATGCAGCAGCGAGATCTATATCTGTCTCAGTTATTTCTCCAGGAGCAGAAAGTAGGACTCTGACTTGAACTTCATTTTTTGGTAATTGTTCTAGTGATCCTAATATCGCTTCAACACTACCTTGAACATCAGCCTTGAGAATTAAGTTTAACTCCTTTAGTTCTCCATCATTTGCTTGAGTTGATAAGGATGATAAGCTGACTCTTCTAGAGGCCATTTGCTGAGCTAATTTTGTGGCTCTAGCATCTGTTGCCCTTTCTCCGACAATGGCTCGAGCAGTTTTCTCATCAGGGTAGACTTCGAATTCATCTCCTGCAGTGGGTACTTCACTGAATCCTAGCGCTTCCACTGGGAATGATGGTCCTGCTTCTTTGATTCTATTACCATGTTCATCAACCATTGCTCTAATTTTTCCAAGGACTGAACCCGCAGCTAAAACATCTCCAGATTTCAAGGTTCCATTTTGTACTAACAAAGTAGCCACAGGCCCTTTTGCTTTGTCTAGGTGGGCTTCAATAACAGTACCTTTTGCAAATCTATCAGGGTTAGCTTGTAGATCTTCTACCTCTGAAACTAATAAAATCATTTCGAGTAATTTATCAATGTTTTGTTTTTTGATAGCACTTACTGGAACCATCACTGTATCTCCTCCCCAATCTTCAGCAATTAAATCTTTTTCTGATAGTTCCTGCTTTACTCTGTCTGGAGATGCCCCTTCTTTGTCAATTTTATTTATTGCAACAACAATTGGTACTTTTGCAGCTCTTGCATGACTGATAGCTTCTAGTGTTTGAGGTCTGCAACCATCATCTGCAGCAACTACAAGAACAGCTACATCTGTAACCTTTGTACCCCTTGCTCTCATTGCAGTAAAGGCTTCATGACCAGGGGTATCAAGAAAAGTTAATTTTTTCTTTTGAGATTCATGTTCAAATTCAACTTGATAAGCTCCTATGTGTTGAGTGATGCCCCCTGCTTCCCCCGAAGCTACTCTTGATTCTCTGATGGAATCTAAAAGACTTGTTTTGCCATGATCTACATGACCCATCACTGTAATAACAGGTGGTCTTCTTATTAGATTATCAATATCTTCAGATTCAATCATATCTACTGTTTTCTCAGCAGCTTCTTGGATATCATCTTGCAAAACAGGTACCCCAAATTCTTCTGCTACTGTTTCAATAGTTGCTAAGTCAAGTGATTGAGTAACAGTTGCAGTTATTCCTTTAAAAAAAAGAGATTTGATTATTTCAGAACTTTCAAGACTTAATTTATCGGCTAATTCTTGGACTGTTAAATTATCTTCGGGCACGATTATCATTTCAGGTCTTACTTGTTTGGCTTCTTTGGCAGCCTTTAACTCCATAGCTCTTCTTTTCTGTCTTTGCCTAGTAGTCTCTTTTTTCTTCTTTTTAAATTGTTTGATAGATTTTTGAGTTTTAGTTTCCTCGGACTTTTCTTTCTTAGGACGCGCTAGACTTGCTGATAAAATTGAAATTTTCTCGCCTGAATATCCACTAGTTTCAGATGTTAATGAATCATCATTCTCACCGATAATATGAACTTTCTGTCTTTGTTTTTGGGGATTTTTGCTTCTTAATGCTTCAAGTTTTGCGCTATCGTCCCAGTCTGTCTTTCCAGGTTTTTTAGAATTATTTGAAAATGTTCTATGGGGTGGTTTTTTTGAATTAGGTGCAGTTTGTGGACGAGTATTTGGAGCTTTTGCCTTCTGTTTCGTTGTCTCAACATTCTGTATTTCGTTTTTCTTTACAACTTT
>NZ_JAKVCI010000049.1:0-4092 GCF_022447305.1 Prochlorococcus sp. ALOHA_ZT_50
TTACTCATAGCAGAAATTACTGTAATAATATCTCTATCATTTACATAACCTAAGTGTCCGACTCTAAATATTTTTCCTTTCAAATGATCTTGACCACCAGCAAGTAAAATATCAAATTTATTTTTTATTGTTTTTCTGAATTCTTCAGCATCCATCCCTTCGGTTTTTATTGCAGTAATTGAAGGACTTAAATATTTTTCATCAGCAAATAATTTTAGATTTAAAGCCTTTACAGCATTGCTCATTGCTAATTTATGTTTATTGTGTCTGAGGAAAATGTTATCTAAGCCTTCTTCTCTCATCATTTTTAAAGCTTCATCTAAAGCAAAAACTAAATTAACTGCTGGAGTATATGGATTACTGTTACTTAAAAGACTTTTTCTGTAGGATTTTAAATTTAAATAAAATTTTGGTAAATTAGATTTTTCTGCAGCTTCCCATGCTTTTTGGCTCATTGCTATAAAACTAAGCCCTGGAGGTATCATATATCCCTTTTGTGATCCTGAAGCAACGATATCTAATTCCCATTCATCTACTGGTACATTGCAAGCTCCAAGACTTGTAACGCAGTCAACAATTGATAAAGCTGTGTTGTGTTCGCGAATATATGAACTTATAGTTTCTAGATCATTAATTACACCTGTTGAGGTTTCAGAATGAGTCAAAATAACTGCCTTTATTTCTTTTTGTTTATCTTCCTCTAATACCTTTTTGAATTCTTCTGGATCAAGTGGAGTACCCCATTCGGAATCAATTTTTATTACTTCCAGACCAAATTCTTTAGCAACTTTTACCCATCTTTCGCCAAATTTTCCATTTTCTCCACAAATTACTTTATCTCCTCTACTTAAGGTATTTATTATTCCAGCCTCCATTGCGGCAGTCCCACTACCAGTAATTGTTAGAACATCATTTTGAGTTTGATGAAGCCACTGTAAATTTTTAGTAGTACTTTCTACGAGATCTTGGAATTCTTTACTGCGATGGCCTATTGGATGTTTACTTAATGCTTGTAAAACTTTTTCTGGAACTGGTGTGGGTCCAGGAATCATCAATGATAATTTTTGTTGTATGGCCACTTTTTATTAAATAGGTCATTCTTAGATTAGTTCTCATTATATATTTTTCAATTACTTGATTTGAAAAAAGGATTTTCTTTACCTTTGTGGGTTGCTGGAGCTGCTAGGTCAGCATTAAAAAAACTAGTAGGGTTACCATTTGAGAATTATGAACTAATAAAAATTCCTAATGAAAAAAAAGAAATAAAAATCGAGATTCATTCTGTTGGTTTACTTAAAGATGACTCGCATGCATTAGGAATTACCTTTGCAAAGTCTGGCTTAGATCTTGACATTACACAAAACTTAGAGATATGGACAATAGCCTCTTTAGAAAAAATTTCTTTTAATAATCCTGTTCAAACAATTCCAATAAATATTATTGCAGGATCTGGTGTAGGTATAAAAGAAGATACATCAGAGATATGCATTTCTAATTTTGCAAAAGAAGTTTTATATGAAAATTTATTAGATAGTATTCCTGAGGGCTTTAATTTGAAATTAGAAATTATTTTCCCAAATGGGGAGTTTTTAGCTGAAAGAACTAGTAATAAGTCATTTGGTATTGTTGATGGATTATCTATTATTGGTACTTCTGCTGAGACTTATTCGAGTGCTTCACCTGATCAATTAGAAGAGGCTAAAAATAATCTAGCAAAGTTAATTCAAAATGATTTTGAAGGGGAAGTGATATTTGTTATTGGTGAAAATGGGTTAAATTTGGCTAAAAGTTATAATGTTAATTTGCCAATTATCAAAATTGGAAATTGGATAGGACCATTATTAGTTGATGCTGCAATAAAAAAAGTTAAAACTGTAATTCTTTTTGGTTATCACGGAAAATTAATTAAATTAGCAGGTGGTATTTTTCATACACATAATCATTTAGCTGATGCAAGAATTGAGATTCTTGTTTATTTAGCCGTTCAAGAAAAGTTACCACCTGAAATAATAGTTGAATTATCTCAGTTAGATAATCTTGAGAATGCATTACAACTTCTTGAAAGATTTAATAAATCTTTAGCTGATAAATTATTCAAGAATTTATCAAATACGATCGAAAAGCGTTCTTTTACTTATGTAAATAGGTATGTAAAAACTGATATGGAAATCGCATCAATCATTTTTGATAGAAAAAGGAAAATAAGGTGGGCTGGAATTAACGGTAATAAGTATATTTCTTATTTTCAATGAGATTAATTTGTGATTCATTATGCTTTTGTAAATAAATTGAGCTAACTTTTATACATGAGTCAAACATCTTTAAAAAAAGAACGAGATCCTTCAATATTAATTTTAGATTTCGGATCTCAATATTCTGAATTGATTGCAAGAAGAATTAGAGAAACTAATGTTTTTTCTCTTGTAGTAAGTAATTGTATTTCAATTGAGGAAATTAAAAATATTAACCCTAAAGGGATTATTTTGAGTGGAGGCCCAAATTCTGTATATGAACAAAATGCTCCTAAATGTGATGAAAAAATTTTTAATTTAGGAATTCCTATTCTTGGCATATGCTATGGAATGCAATTAATGGTCAAAGAACTTGGAGGATCTGTTATTTCAGCAACCAAAAAAGCTGAATATGGTAGAGCACCAATAAATATAGACCAAGAATCTGACCTCCTTTCTGATGTAGAAGATAAATCTATTATGTGGATGAGTCATGGCGATTCTATTAATTGTTTGCCTGATGGATTTAATAAAATTGCTCATACCGAGAACACACTCCATGCAGCAATTTCAAATGATGTAAAGAAATTATTTGGCGTACAATTTCATCCTGAAGTTATTCATTCAGAGTTTGGGATGACGGTAATTAAAAATTTTGTTTATAAAATTTCTTGTTGTGCGGCTGATTGGACAACCGAAACCTATATAGAGGAAACTATTCCCAGGATAAGAGAGCAAGTTGGCAATAAAAAAGTTTTGCTTGCCTTGTCTGGAGGAGTTGATTCCTCAACTCTTGCTTTTCTTCTCAATAAAGCAATTGGAAATCAGCTTACATGCATGTTTATAGACCAAGGTTTCATGAGAAAAGGTGAACCAGAATTTTTAATGAATTTTTTTGATAAGAAATTTCACATAAAAGTTGAATATATTAATGCAAGGGAAAGGTTTATTGCCAAATTAAAAGGTATTACTGATCCAGAACAAAAAAGAAAAATTATAGGTGAAGAATTTATTAGAGTATTTGAGGAAGAAAGCAATAGATTGGGACCTTTTCAGTATTTAGCCCAAGGTACTCTTTATCCTGATGTTATTGAAAGTGCTGGTACTAATATTGATCCTAAGACTGGTGAAAGAATAGCTGTAAAAATAAAGAGTCATCATAATGTGGGTGGATTGCCAAAAGATTTACAATTTAAATTAGTTGAGCCATTAAGAAAACTTTTTAAGGATGAAGTCCGAAAAGTGGGAGCTGCTTTAGGTTTGCCGGATGAAATTATAAAAAGGCATCCATTCCCAGGCCCAGGATTAGCTATAAGAATTTTGGGAGAGGTGAATAATGAAAAACTTGATTGTTTAAGAGATGCAGACTGGATAGTAAGAGACGAAATTAAAAAAGCAGGTCTTTACAATGATATTTGGCAAGCTTTTGCAGTATTGTTACCTGTAAAAACTGTAGGAGTTATGGGTGATAAAAGGACTTATGCATGGCCAATAGTTTTACGTTGTGTATCTAGTGAAGATGGTATGACAGCCGATTGGTCAAAAATTCCTTTTCAGATTTTGGAGAGGATTGCAAATAGAATCGTAAATGAAGTAATTTCAGTTAATAGAGTTGTTTATGATATTACAAGCAAACCTCCTGGAACTATTGAGTGGGAGTGATCGATAGGGTATAAACCCAGTTATAGTTTTAAAAAGTAAGTTACACGTGGGTTACACGCGAGATTTCTGTTAACCTATTTGCAATGGATCTCGATATGGAGGTTTCACATGGAGGTAAAAATCTATCTCTATAGAGAAATCGTAGAGTTTTAAATTTCTCTACACCTTAATAAATTAGTTTTTTATTTTTTTAATTTTT
>NZ_JAKVCI010000005.1:0-96928 GCF_022447305.1 Prochlorococcus sp. ALOHA_ZT_50
AATAGACCTACGCTCATTATTGTATGTAATGCAACTTCACTATTAGTTGATCTCAAAATCCTTGGTTCTTTTTTTATTTTATTTATAAACTCCTCTATTTTCTTTAATTGTTTTTCATTTACTAAATCAGATTTATTAAGAAGAAGGATATCTCCGTATAAAATTTGAGAATAGGCGACACTTGTATTATTAATTTCAAAATCAAAATTTTCTCCATCAATGACAGTGATTATCGAATCTAATCTTACTTTTTCTCTAAGATCACCAGCCGCAAAAGTCATGGCTACTGGTAATGGATCTGCTAATCCAGTTGTTTCAACAATCAAATAGTCTAATTTTTCAGCTCTTTCTAAAACTTTGGATACGGTATTTAATAATTCGCCATTGATAGAGCAACATATACATCCATTATTTAATTCGATCATATCTTCTGAGCCTTCTATTATTAAGTCATTATCTATTCCGATTTCTCCAAATTCGTTGACTAAAACAGCTGTTTTAATACCAACTTGATTTTTTAAAATATGATTTAGAAGTGTAGTTTTGCCAGAACCTAAAAATCCACTAATAATAGTAACTGGCAATAAATTTTTAGACATTTTGAATAGTTGAAAACAAGTTTATATTTTTATTGATCGAAAATTTTGTTGATTTCCGAAGCTAATGTTTGATCCAGATTCGTAATACCTCCTAGATCATGTGTATTTAATTTAATTATTACTTTTGCATAAACATTCTCCCAGTTAGGATGATGATTATATTTTTCACAGATTAAAGCAACCTTAGTCATAAAAGCAAAGGCTTCAATAAAATTAGCGAAGTTAAATTCTCTTTGGATTTGTTTAGATTTAATTTCCCAGCCAGGTATTTTGACAACTAATTCATTCAATTCTTCATCTTGCAAAATGTAGGGTTCCATTAAATAAGAAATCTGACTTATTACATTATAAATATCTTACTTTTTCTCACCAATTATATGTACATTAATGATTCTTTCCTTTTGATCAAATCGATGTTCCCATAAATAAACTGCTTGCCATGTGCCAAGCATAATTTTCCCGTCTTGAAAACTCAAAGATAAACAAGTGTTTGTTAGGGATGTTTTAATATGTGCTGGCATATCGTCAGCCCCTTCTTGATAATGTTTATAGGATATTTCTTCTCTATTTTTTGATAAGGTTAAGTAGGAATCATAGGGAACTATCGATTGCATATACTTTTTTAGGTCCCTCAGTACATTTGGATCTGCGTTCTCATTAATAGTTAAACTGCAACTTGTATGAAGTGAAGTTAAATTTAAAATTCCGGAATGAAAATTATTTTTTTCAACACATAAATTTAAATCATATGTGATATCAATAAAACCCTCGCCATGGGTTATGAATTTTAATTTTGAAAATATTTGTTCCATATAAGTTAAAACTTAATTAATCAATATCCTATTATGGATAAAGATGCATGTTTTACTGCAGACATTAAAATTTTTATCTTAAGATAAATTTAATTTCCATTTAAATCTTTGGCTGAAACTCATTGGAATAAGCTGGGTGCTTACCTTAAAGAAACACAAATATTAGGTTCAATCCAAAATACACTTTATTGGGATCAGAATACTGGAATGCCAAAGAAAGGTGCTTCTTGGAGGTCTGAACAACTTACTTATATTGCAAAAGTATTGCATGAAAGAAATTCTTCCGAGGAATTTTCTAATTTAATACAATCTGCTAAAAATGAACTAGCAGATATTGAACGAAATTCCGATAATCAACTTTTCATAAAAGATAAAGAAAGAAATATTAGTCTTTTATTGAAGGAATTTAATAGAGAAAGAAATTTAGATCCTAAATTAGTTGAGTCTCTAGCAAAGGCAAAATCTAAAGGGTATGAAAGCTGGCAAGAAGCTAAGGAAAAATCAGATTTTAAAATTTTTCTTCCTTTCTTTGAAGAATTAGTTAAATTGCGGATTGAAGAGGCAAAACAAATATCAGATCAATATTCACCATGGGAAACTTTAGCCCAACCCTTTGAGCCTGAATTAACTTTAAAGTGGCTGAATAAAATGTTTCAGCCTTTGAAAGACACTCTCCCAGAGTTGATTAGAGGGATTAATAAATCTAAGAAATATCACTGGGATTTGAGTCCAGAATCTCAACATAATTTATGTTCTCAATTACTTGATGAGTTTGGGAGAGATAAAGATCTAGTTGTTGTTGGTAAATCTCCCCATCCTTTTTCGATTACATTAGGGCCTAATGATTACAGGATTACGACAAGAATTGTTGAAGGTGAACCATTATCAAGTTTTTTAGCAACTGCGCATGAGTGGGGGCATTCTATTTATGAGCAGGGTTTGCCATCTCAAAGTCATCAATGGTTTGCTTGGCCTTTAGGTCAAGCAACCTCTATGGGTATTCATGAAAGTCAATCTTTATTTTGGGAAAATAGAATAGTTAAATCCAAATCTTTTTCAAAAAGATTTTTTAACAAATTTGTTTCGGCTGGATGTTCTCTTAATAATTATTTAGAACTATGGAAATCTATTAATCATTTGGAAGCAGGATTAAATAGGGTTGAAGCGGATGAATTGACTTATGGCTTACACATATTAATAAGAACCGAACTTGAAATAGATTTAATTGAAAGAGGGTTACCTGCTGAAGATATTCCAACAGAATGGAATAAAAGATATGATGAACTCCTAGGAATTAAACCATCTAATGATTCAGAAGGTTGTCTTCAAGATGTTCATTGGAGTGAAGGGGCGTTTGGATATTTCCCCTCATATTTGTTAGGACATGTTATAAGTGCGCAAATATCTTCTCAAATGGAAAGAGACATAGGTTTGATTGACAACTTAATTGAAAATGGTGAATATCAAAAGATCATCTTTTGGTTAAAAAATAATATACATAAATATGGCAGATCAGTTAATTGTATGGAGTTGGTAAGAGCTGTAACTAATGAAGAACTATCGCCAAACTATTTTATTAATCATTTAAGGTCTAAAATAAATGATTTTTGCTGAAACATTACTTTTAAAGAATTTGGTTAGGTGTGAGGATGTAAGATAAACAAAAATAATTTCTTGATGGCAAATCTAAATCAGCCCCCAAGCAGGGTTACCCCAAATTTATTGCACATACTAAATGCTTTCACTGATAGCTCAAATACAATAATAAACACTATTGTTGAATTGAACTCTAATACCATAAATAAATATGAATTAATTACAGAAACGGGCCATCTTAAACTTGATAGGGTAGGTTATTCATCACTTGCGTATCCTTTTGCTTATGGATGTATTCCAAGGACATGGGATGAAGATGGAGATCCACTTGATGTAGAAATTGTTGGAGTAACTGAGCCATTGATACCCGGATCTATTGTGGAAGCAAGGATTATTGGGGTGATGAAATTTGATGATGGTGGAGAGGTCGATGATAAGGTAATAGCGGTTCTCGCAGATGATAAAAGAATGGATCATATCTCAAGTTATGAAGACCTTGGAGATCATTGGTTAAAAGAAACAAAGTATTATTGGGAGCACTACAAAGATCTAAAAAAACCAGGAACATGTACTGTTAATGGTTTTTTTGGGATAGAAGAAGCTGTTAAAGTGATTAAAGATTGTGAAGAGAGATACAAAAAAGAAATTGATCCTAAATTAGTAAATTAACTAATTTTATTTTTCTCTAAATTTTTCAAATATTTCGCTTAGTATTTCTTCGGCACCTTGCTGCTTTAATTTTTTAGCTAGTTCTTTGCCTACTTCTTCGGGATCATTAATATTGCCAATATATTGATCTTTAATAAGCCTTTCTCCATCAAGAGATGCAACCATACCAGTAAGGCAAAGTTGTTCATTCTGAATTTTACTATTCACACCTATTGGGACTTGGCATCCACCTTCAAGCTCTCTTAAAAAAGCCCTTTCTGCTAGACATCTTTGACTGGTGGGTTTATCTTCTAAGATATTTATAATTTCTAAAACTTTTTTATCATCAGATTTACATTCAATGCCTAGTGCTCCTTGGCCAACGGCATGAAGGGAAACTTCACTTGGGATAATCTGGTGAATTCTTGATTCAAAGCCTAATCTCTTTAAACCAGCGGCCGCAAGAATTATACAATCAAATTCTCCTGCATCTAATTTTTCAATTCTTGTAATAACATTTCCCCTGATATCTTTGAAAACAAGATGTGGGTACTTATTTCTTAATTGTGCAAGTCTTCTTAGAGAGCTTGTTCCAACAATCGAACCTTCAGGTAAGGTTTCTAATTTATAACAGTCATTTTTTTTGTTTACTACTAAAGCATCTGCAGGATCCTCCCTTTTTGTAATGCATCCTAATTTAAGGCCATTAGGCAAATTGGTTGGTAAATCTTTTAGAGAATGTACTGCTATATCTGCATGGCCTACGAGCATTTGTGCTTCAAGTTCTTTTGTAAATAAGCCTTTGTCGCCTATTTTTGCTAAGGCTACATCAAGGATTTTGTCACCTTGAGTTGCCATAGCTTCTATAGATACCTCTAAATTGGGAATATTCCTTTCTAGTTGATCTTTAACCCATAAAGTTTGAACCATTGCTAGCTTACTTCTTCTACTAGCTATTTTTAGCTTAAAATTAGTCATTAAATATTATTTTGAGTTTGAATTAAAAATTAAGTCGAATTTATTTTAAGCTATTATTTTGCCAGTTTTTAAAGCTAATTATTATACTTAACTTTTTTTATTTTATATATTCTTTTAAAACCCCATTTCGATTTGGATGTCTAAGTTTTCTTAGGGCTTTTGCCTCTATTTGTCTAATTCTTTCTCTCGTCACATCAAAAATCTGGCCAATTTCTTCAAGAGTTTTCATTCTTCCATCATCAATTCCATATCTCAATCTGAGAACATCTCTTTCTCTTGGACTAAGAGTGGCTAATACTCCTTCCAAATCTTCTCTTAATAAAGTTTTAGAAACATCTTGCTCTGGATTTTCTATATCAGCCTCTATAAAGTCTCCTAGTCTTGAGTCTTCTTCTTTCCCTATTGGAGTTTCTAAAGAAATAGGAAGTTGCGCACTTTTAGCTATAAATCTTAATTTTTCGATTGTCATTTCCATACTCTCAGCGATTTCTTCTTCACTAGGTTTCCTGCCAAATTCTTGGCTAAGAACTTTTGTGGTTTTTTTAATTCTGGATATTGTCTCGTATAAGTGAACTGGCAATCTAATAGTTCTACTTTGATCCGCAATTGCTCTTGTAATGGCTTGGCGAATCCACCAAGTTGCATATGTAGAGAACTTATAACCTTTTTCATGGTCGAATTTTTCCGCTGCCCTAATTAGACCCAAACTTCCTTCTTGGATTAAATCTTGAAATGATAAACCTCTGTTCATATATTTTTTAGCAATGGAAACAACTAATCTTAAATTTGATTGAACCATTTTTTCTTTAGCTCTCCGCCCTAAGAGAAGTCTTCTTCTAAATTTGGGAAGAGGCATATCTATTAACTCGGCCCATTCTCTTACAGATGGGAAATGTCCTTTTTCTGACTCATATTGAGTTGCTAGCTCTTCTAATTGGAGTAAGTCAGCAATTTTTCTTGCAAGCTCAATTTCTTCATCTGGTCTTAAAAGTCTAATTCTTCCAATTTCTTGGAGATAAACTCTTATTGAATCTTCAGTGTAGATACCTTTTGGCCCAAGCTTTATATTCCCGAGCCCTTTATCTTCTTCTTCAGAATCACTAAATTCATTATTGTTATTTTCAATATTGCTTTCGTTTAACTCAGCAGATGTCTGTAAAGTTTGATTATTTTTATTACTATCTTCTTCAACTACTGTTTCTAAATTTGTATTAATTTTTTTATTGATCTTTTTTTTTGAACTAGGCTTGGAATTCTTTGATTCTGCTGCGACTGGACACATAATTGACTCCTTTCTACGGTGAATTTAACTAGATAAAATTTTATTTAGGGCTAATTTGAACATTTAGTAGTAAAGTCCCCTTAATGTTTAAAAAACTTTTTCACAAAATGAGAATAAGAAAAGTTTTCTAAATTGTTGAAAAATTTAAATAGTGCTATAGATTACCTAAAGTAAAAAGTCTTGGGATTTCTCAGACAGGCAGATCATTTTTTGAATTTTCAGTCAATGATCAAAGCTTCATGTCTCCCTTAAGAGCAGGATACTTACAATGTGCAAAAAACACTTTGTGGAATGTTCAACAATCCAATACTAAGAAAAAGTTTTGAAGCCGGCAAGTAATCAGTTATTAAATATCTCCTACAAATTGGAAATTTTGCTTGATATAGGTAGTAGTAATGAAAGCTTTTACTATTTAGATGGAAATAATCTTGGAGCAGAAGTTGGAGATATTGTAAGTGTGAGACTAAGGGGGAGATTATTGAATGGGTTGGTGATCTCCAAAAAAGACTTTTCGACAATCAATAATGATGAATCAAATATTACTGGAGGAAAAAGCATAAGATATTTGTTTGTTGAAAGTATTTTGCAGAAAAAAATAATTGATGAATCTTGGAGAGAATTGATAGACTCCCTAGCCTCTTTTTATATGGTTAGTAATTTAAAAATGTTTAAAACTGCATTTCCTCCTGGCTGGATTGGTAAATATAAGAATTTTTCTAAAGGTTTAAAAGATCAAATATGGATTGAAACTAAAAAAGAATTTGATATTAAGAAAAATGGATTAACCAAAAAAGAATTTTTTTTAATGGATACTTTATCTAAAAAAGGTAATTGGCAAAGTGAATTAATAAAGTCTGGTTTTAATTACACTCTAATTAACTCAATGGTCAGTAAAAATTATCTTGCTAAATCTAAAAGAAAAAAAAATATAAATACTAAATTAAATTCCTTTTTAAATGATCATATTGCAACGAAAAAACCAAATCTTACAAATGAGCAAAAAATTGCATTTCAAGAATTTCAAACAATGAAACCAGGAGATGCATTACTTCTTTGGGGCGAAACAGGTTCAGGTAAAACAGAAGTGTATATGAGAATTGCTGAAGATCAATTTCTTAAGAAAAAAAGTTGTTTGATACTAGCCCCAGAAATTGGATTAATTCCTCAACTTATTGATAGGTTTAGTAGGCGATTTAATAATGTCGTTTACGAATATCATAGTAATTGTTCTCCCGATCATAGAACTTTAGTTTGGAAGAAAATTATTAATGCTAATGAACCTTTAATAGTAATAGGTACAAGGTCGGCAGTTTTTCTTCCAATCAGAAATCTGGGATTAATAATAATGGATGAAGAACATGATGTTTCTTATAAGCAAGATAGTCCTATGCCTTGCTATGACGCAAGAGAGATTGCTATTGAAATAGTAAAAAGGAATTCTGCAAAGTTAATTTTTGGGAGTGCAACCCCATCAATGAAGACTTGGAAAAAGTGTATTTTTGAAAGGAATTTTAAATTGGTAAGAATGATTCAAAGGATATCCAGTAATGAGACTCCTGAAATAAAAATTATTGATATGCGGGATGAGTTCAAGAAGGGAAATATGAAAATTTTTTCCAATGAATTATTACAATTGCTTCCTCAACTACGCTTAAAAAAAGAGCAAGCAATAATTTTGATCCCTAGGAGGGGGCATAGTGGATTTTTAAGTTGTAGAAATTGCGGATATTTAATAAATTGCCCCAACTGTGACGTTCCTTTATCAGTTCATCTCGGATCACAAGGAAAAAAATGGTTAAGGTGTCATTGGTGTGATCATAAATCAAGATTGATCAATCGTTGCCCAGATTGTCATTCAACTGCTTTCAAACCTTTTGGAATTGGTACGCAAAGGGTAATAGAGTTTTTAAATGAAGAATTTCCTGACTTAAGAGTACTTCGCTTTGATAGAGATACAACTTCAGGAAAGGATGGTCATAGAGATATTCTTTCAAAGTTTTCTAAAGGTGATGCTGATATTCTTGTCGGTACTCAGATGTTGGCAAAAGGTATTGACATCCCCAATATTACTCTTTCAGTAGTTATTGCAGCAGATGGGTTGCTTCATCGCCCAGATATTTCAGCAGAAGAAAAATCATTACAATTATTTTTGCAAGTAGCAGGAAGGGCCGGCAGGGCACAAAAAAAAGGGAAAGTAATTTTTCAAACATATAAACCTAACCACCCGGTGATTTCGTATCTTCAAAAAAGAGATTATGAAAGATTCTTAATTGAAAACTCGAGATTGAGAAAGGATGCTAATTTATTTCCATTTTGCACAATTTGCCTACTTAAATTATCAGGTGAAAATTATGAATTAACTGAGTCAATTGCAATAAAATTAGCAAAATATCTACTCAGTTTTTGTGAGAAAAAGAACTGGAAATTAATTGGTCCTGCCCCTAGTTTAATAGCTAAAGTCGGTAAAAAATTTAGATGGCAGATATTAATACATGGCCCTGAAGGAACAAAGATACCTTTACCTGATAGATCAATATTATGGAAACTTATTCCAAAAAATGTTTTTTTAACAATAGATGTTAATCCAGCAGAGTTGTAATTACTTTGATGGAAGTTGAGGTAAATCTGAACCTAATTTAAATCTATAGAATCTTAATAAATAAGCCAATATTATAATTATTAAAATAATAGATATCCCAATCAAAAGTTTGTTGAGGCTCCAGAAAGAAAATTCAAGACTATTTATCTGCCCTTGATTTAAATTCCAAATTATTAGATTTTTTGTGATTTCTAAATTTGAATTATTTTTATCGGTAAGGATAGCTTTATTAGGGTGAATAATTTTGAAAATGAGTTCTAAATTATCAATACCTTGAATAGAATTTAGATCCAAATCTAACCTGTAAAAGTATTTTTTAAAAAAAATGAAGTTTTTTTGAGTAGTATTAATTTCTATATTTGTTGATTCTCCCGCTAACTCTCCAGCTGTATTTTGGGTGATTTTAAGAACTTGCTTTGTATCTTCTAAATTGAGATTTTTATGTTTCAAAGAAAAGGTTGATTCGTCTTGTTCAATTTCTGCGTCAGGAAAAATATCTTTCATCTTCTCTTCAAATTTTAATTGCCAAGGAAATTTCTTTATGTATTTACTCTCTATCACTAAATTATTAGTTATTGAATCAAGTTCACTAAGATCAAGGGTATCCTCAATTTTTACGCAGCCACTTAAAAGTGGAATTAATAATAATAGTATTAAAAAAATGATCAGTGAAAAGCCTTTCTGAAAGGGTTTTGTTTCACCAGTTGGTGTCTCAGTTACATTAATAAATTTTTTTTTCTTCAATACTTCTCTTTTTTTGCGCAGTGAGTTAAGAGATTTTTTATTGAGTGATGGGTCGCTTTCAAACTGTACGTTCCAATTTTCTGGCTTTTTAATGTCAGGAGAGTCTATAACTTCCATCAAATATTTTGCATTTTCTCTCGTCTTATTATCGTAAGATTTTAGAAGTTCTTTACAAAACCTTTTAGCCTCCTCCCTTTTATTGATACCACATAGAGCAGTAATTAAGATTGTTCTTAAATTTACTCCCTCTTTGCTTGATAAAGGAAATGATTCGATTATGGGCAAAAGAAATTCAATGCAATAATGATACTCACCTTTAGCTAAAGCAAGTTCTACTTTTTCTAAAACTTGCTCATAAGTTTTCATGGGTTAGGCGACTATCATTGTACCTATTCCGGAATTTGTAAAAATCTCAAGAAGTAATGAATGTTCTATTCTTCCATCAATTATGTGAGCTGCTTTGACTCCTTGGGCTAAAGCTCTTATACAGCATTCTGTCTTTGGAATCATACCTTCAGTCACAATTTTTTTATCAATAAAATCCCTTGCCTCTTTGAGATTAGTTTTTTCAACAAGACTATTTTTGTTATCTTTTTCTTTTAAAATCCCTTGAGTATCAGTAAGAAGAATAAGTTTTTCTGCATTTATTGCAGCAGCAATTTCTCCAGCAACAAAATCTGCATTAATGTTATGGGAAATACCCTCCAAGGTTGATCCAATGCTAGAAATAATTGGGATGTATCCTTTAGAAATAAGAGGATCTAATATTTCAGGATTGATTTTTGTAACCTCTCCCACTAACCCATGGCTACCATCTCCTAGTTCTCTAGATTGAATTAAGTTGCCATCAAGACCTGATATTCCCACAGCTAAGGATCCAGTTTTATTAATCCCTTTTACAATTTGTTTGTTAACTCTACCCATTAGAACCATCTCGACAATTTCCATTGTTTTTTGATCAGTAATTCTTAATCCATTTTCGAATTTAGGAGATATTTCTAATTTCTTTAACCAATTATTAATCTCGGGTCCACCTCCATGAATTACTATCGGACAAACCCCAACGGTTGATAAAAGTGCTATGTCTCTAAAAAAAGCATTTTTTAAATTATCATTCTCCATAACAGAACCACCATACTTGATAACAATTTTTCTACCTGAGAAACTTTGTATATATGGAAGTGCTTCGCTTAATATTGATACTCTTTGAGAATCATTCATTATTAAAATTCATTAAAACTTGATTGAATTGAGAAATTAGGTTTTTACAAATATATCCCTATATTCAATAAAAGAGAATAAAATCAAATTCTTTTTTATTATCGTCGATAATAAATTCTGATTCAAGACCTTTGACGAAAAACCTGTTTAATCTTTCTTGTTTTTCAATCCATTTTTCTAGAGGGACAGCGTTTAATTCGAAACGCATTCTGAGACCATTTTTTTCTTCCTTTGTAATTTCTTCTATTTCTTTTAATTGAGGGGGGTTATCCTCGTCCCACAAATTTAAAGATTCTAATGACGATTCAAGATGAGCTTTTATCCCATACCTCCATCTTGTAACATCTTTAACTAGTGCTGTTAATTCTTTTGGTCTATTAAATTTATTTGTCGCAAAATTTGTCTTGTCAAACAACTCTACAGGAGGTATTTCGGAAGTCTTTAAGCCTAATCCAATTAGAAAAATAGGTACTCCATAAAAAAAAGTAGGTACACTTAAATTCACTGAGTCTGTAAAATAAGCAGTCATTCCAACAAAAGCTAATATACCCCCAGCGGTTACGATTAAGTTTCCAGGCGATAAGTATTTCTTCATTTTGATTTAGTAGAATGAGTTTTAAATGGGCTAACAAGTATTATGCAAGATCCTAATACTGCAAATCAAGGAGATTTAATTTTTAAACTTGATCAAGATAGAGCATGGCTACTAGAAAATCTTGATAAGGGTAAATGGCCAGAAATCAGAAGCGAACTTGCCGCGCTTGAAAGAAAAATAAGCAAATTAATTATAAGTGTTCAAGAAAATAATGTTGATATTTGATTTAAAAAGGTATTTCGTCAACTTCAGGTACTAAAGGTGAACTATCCCAACTAGATTTTTTGGCGGTTTCTTTATTTTCAAATGACTCATTATTTTCTTTTTGATCAGACTTAATAACATCAACTGGCGATATTTGATGAATTTTTGAAGCTGTTAGTTCTGGTTGCTTTTCTTTCGTTCCGTCTTTTCTAGTGACAGAATTCATCTTTAGACGTCCCTCAATAACAATATTTTGCCCCTCCTTTAGTTCATCTACCATTTCTTGGGCAATATTTCCCCATCCTATGATCTTGAGATCTCTGGTTGGATCTTCACTACGTAATCCTTTAAAATTAACAATCATTTCTGCAATTGGAGTTTGGTTTTCTTTGGTATACCTCATTTGGGGAGCGCTATTAATGACCGCCTGAATTAAACAATGATTCATTACTTACTATTTAATTAAAGACATACTGATGCAGAATCAAGGAAATTGCTATAAAAATGTTTGGATCCTATCAGGAACTTCGGATGGACCTGTAATAGCTAATAGGCTTCTTGAACTTAATTATTCAGTCTTTGCAAGTGTTTTAACTTATAAAGCAGGGCAAGCTTATATTGAAAATCCAAAGTTACATATCATTACGGGGAAATTAAATAATAAAGATCAAATAATTAATTTCATAAATAAAAATAAAATCACATGCGTTGTCGATGCTACTCATCCGTTTGCCGTAATAATTTCTAAAAATCTTAATAATGCATGTAAAGAAATTAATACACCTCTTTTACTATTTGAGAGGAAATCTCTAATAAATAACACTAATAATTTTTTTTATATTGATCATTTAAAGGATATAAATAATGTTGATATAGAAAATAAGAATATTCTTCTTGCAATAGGATCAAGATTCCTTAACGATACAGCTAATTATTATATGAATTGTAAAGCAAATGTATTTACAAGGGTACTTCCAACTTATGAGAGTATAACTAAAGCTTTTGGATCATGTATTAAAAATTCAAACATAGCGATACTTGAACCGAGTAAAAATAATAAAAGCATTTTAGAAAAAAAACTTTGTGATTTTTGGGAGATAGATTATGTTCTATGCAGAGAATCTGGAAGTTATTCTCAGAAAAACTGGGAGAGTATAGTTTCTGGAAGTAAAATGAAGTTATTTTTGGTTAAAAGGCCGAAAGTTAAAAATGATTATTCTTACTCTTTTGATCAATATCACAATTTGATAAATCACATAATTAAAAAATATTGATGTTTAATTCATTATGGAAGTATTAGTTATGATCACAACTGAATCAAGTAACGCAAATGCTTTGCGAATGGCTAAATTACTAATACAAAATAAACTTGCAGCTTGTGTTTCGATAAAGCAAATTTTTTCAATTTATAAGTGGGATGATGATATTGAAGAAACTAAAGAGTTTGAAATCACAATAAAAAGTAAACTAGAATTTAAAGATTGTTTAATTGATTTCGTAAATAAAAATTCCACATATGATGTCCCTCAAATTATTTACAAAAAATACCATGCTGAGATGAAATATTATGATTGGTTGAATAAGACTATTTGATTAAATCTATTTTATTAACTCTTTAAGATCAATATCTGATCTAGATCCTAATTGCGTAATTATTTGCCCCGCACAAATTGAAGCTATCTCTCCGCATTTTTTGAGGGAACAATTGTTTATTAATCCATGGATAAATCCTCCCGCATAGATATCTCCCGCTCCTGTAGTATCAATAATCTTGCCTTTCGTTATTGACTCAATTATTTCAACATTATTTTTGTTAACTATGAGAGAACCATTGCTTCCAAGAGTTACTATGACTAATTCACATAAGGAAGATAGGTCTTCTTGGCAGCTTGCTAATTTATCATTTTTAAATAGACTTAACACCTCGGATTCATTACAAAAAACAATATCTACATATTCATAAATTAATTCCAAGAAACTCTCACGATGTCTATCTACACAAAATGAATCAGACAAAGAAAGGATTATTTTTGTATTAGATTGTTTTGCAATTTGGGCGGCTTTAATAAAAGCTTTTTTAGCTAATTCGCTGTCCCATAAATATCCTTCTAAATATAAGTATTTACTTTCCTTAATTACAGTAAAGTCAATGTCTTTTGGTTCAAACTCTACAGATGCTCCTAGGTAAGTGCACATAGTTCTTTGTGCATCAGGTGTAACCAAAATGATTGAATGAGCTGTTGGAGCACCTTCAATAGTTGGTGGAGTATTAAATATAGTTTTACTTTTTTTTATATCGTCAGAAAAGAAATTCCCAAATTGATCATTTTTCACTCTTCCTATAAACTGCACATGATTGCCTAATTCTGCTAAAGAAACAACGGTATTTGCTGAGGACCCACCTGAAATTTGTTTGATCACTTTGCAATTTTCTAACAATCTCTGAGATTCATCAGAATTAATTAGATTCATTGATCCTTTATCCAGATTATTTATCTCAAGAAACTCATCTTCAATATTTACAATAATATCTACTATTGCGTTGCCCAGACCAATGAGATCAACTTTTTTATGTTCAAAATGTCTAAAGGATTCCTTCATTAATTTGGAACTAAATTACCTTAGCAGTGCTCTTTTAGGACCATGTATTGGGTCTTCAATTACTATAGTTTGATCTCTATTCGCCCCCAACGAGACAATGGCAATTGGAACCTCCATTAATTCAGCTAAAAATCTTAGATAATTCATAGCATTCTCTGGGAGATCAGATAGTTTTCTGCAATCTGCAGTTGAACATTGCCAACCTTTTAATTTTTTGAAGATTGGCTTACATTTTTTTAAGTCATCTGAATTTGTAGGAAAGTAGTCTATTTCCTCTCCATCGAGATCATATGCAATGCAAACTTGAATCTCATCTAATTCATCTAACACATCAAGTTTCGTAACGGCTAAACAATCAAGACCATTTACAGATACAGCATATTTACCAATAACTCCATCAAACCACCCACATCTTCTCCTTCTCCCAGTAGTGGTTCCAAATTCACTGCCTCTATCACAGAGTTGATCATTAATACTTCCTTGTAATTCAGTTGGGAATGGCCCTTCACCTACTCTTGTGGTATAAGCTTTTGCGACACCTATGACTCTATCAATTAAAGTTGGACCCACTCCAGCCCCAATACATGCCCCTCCTGATATAGGGTTTGATGAGGTAACAAAAGGATAAGTCCCATGATCTAAGTCAAGTAGAGTCCCTTGAGCACCTTCGAAAAGAATATTCTTCTTGTTTTTTGAGGCTGCATGGATAGTCCTCGTACAGTCAACAACATGCTTTGATAATCTTTCCCCATAGTCAAGATATTCTTCAACAATATCTTCTAATTTAAGTGGTTTAATGCCATAGATTTTTTCTAGTAGACCGTTTTTTTCTCTTAATGGAATTTCGATCACATCACTTAGCCTTTCCTTATTGAGCAAGTCTCTTATCCTAATGCCATTTCTTTGTGATTTATCCGCATAAGTTGGGCCAATCCCACGACCTGTTGTCCCTATTTTGTTTGAACCTCTATCAGCCTCCATCGCTTCATCTAATATTCGGTGGTAGGGCATTGTTACATGTGATGTTGATGAAATTTTTAATCCTGAGATATCAATTCCATTATCAATTAACATGTCAATTTCTTTAAGCAAGATTTTTGGATCTACAACAGTTCCCGAACCAATTAGACAAGAAGTATTTTTATAAAGTATCCCTGAGGGAATTAAATGTAATTTTAAGACTTTATCATCTACGACTATAGTATGACCTGCATTTACTCCCCCTTGATAGCGAACGACAACATCTGCCGAACGACTAAGTAAATCCGTTATTTTACCTTTTCCTTCGTCACCCCATTGGGCTCCGATTACAACAACATTGGCCAATTTTAGAAGAGCATTATTTTTGTGCGAATATTTAATATATTCAAAAATCTTGGTTTACTTTTAAAAAGTAAATGAATTGTATCAACTTTCTCTTAGAACCATTTTTTCAGCAAGAGAAAATTCTTTGGTTAAACGCTCTTTAAGTTTATCTGGTAAAGGTCTACTTGCAAAGTTTTTGTAATGACCTGCCATAGCATTTAATGCTGTTTGCATTGTGGTAAATGATTGCGTTTTATTCACCATCCCTCTATTTCTATATCTGGAAATATAGTCAGTTATGAGTGTAAGAGCCTCACTTCTTACTTCATCTTTATTTGGAGAATCTTTTGGAGTATCAACAGCTGTTTGTAATGTTTTAACAACTGAAATTGTATCTTTTGTATAGTCACCTGTCATAGCGGTTTTTGCAGCTATGGAAGGGGAACTAAATAGTGTAAAAACAACAATTAAGGATATTGCAAAAGATATAGCTTTGGTAAGATTCTTAAAAAATAATTTTGATGTCCATTTCAGTAACATAACTTAGCTCCCAAAAAAAATAAGCCTCAAGACTTTTTATTGTACATTATTTCAGATTCGGAAATAAATGTTTCTAACAATTTATCAGTACTAATTTTAAGCTTAGTATTATTTGTTCTGCATAAAAGTTCTACTTCTTTATTAATAGAATCTCTGCCAATAATTATCTGAAAAGGAATACCAATTAATTCCGCATCTTTAAATTTCACTCCAGCTCTATCGTTTCTATCATCAAGAAGGACATCAATTTTATTAATTAAAAAGTTGTTATAGATTTGCTCAGTAAGATCACTTTGAATAGGATCTTTTAGGTTTGTTGGGATAATAATAACTTCAAAAGGAGAAATCTGGATAGGCCAACAAATTCCTTTTTGATCATGATTCTGTTCGATAGCAGCTTGAGCTATTCTTGTCACTCCTATTCCATAACAACCCATCCATAAATTTTTTAACTGACCATCCTTATCAGAGAACTTTGCATTTAATTTTTCACTATATTTCTGACCTAGTTGGAAAATATGTCCAATCTCGATACCTTTTTTTTCTTTAAGTTCTTCATCATCATAAATACTTATTTTATCTCCTTTTTTGGCATTCCTGATATCCCCAATTAGATAGTCTTTCGAATCAAAAGAAAATTCTTGAAAAACTTTATGGAAATTAACTTTATTCCCACCACTTATAAACTTTGAAAGGTCACTTGCAGAATGGTCAATTATTCTTGTCCATTTTTTTTCCCAATTAGAACTAGCTTTAATAGTTTTATTATCTAAATCTGGCCCGATAAAACCTAAGGGAAAATCAACTAGATTTTTTTCGATAGTATTTTTGTCTTCAATCTTTTTAAGATTAAGGAGATTGAAGTGATGAAGTTTATTGATTAAGTTAAAAAGCTTTACTTCATTAATGTGTTGATCGCCTCTTATGCATGCAAGAATTGGGACCTCAAATTTACCTTCGAACTGTGCAAGGAATATTACTACTTTAATAATCTGACTTGGGTCTAAATTGTTATTATTGCAAACTTCTAGGATTGTTTTTTGATGAGGCGTTTCCAACCACTCTGCAATATTATCTTTTAGTGGAATAGGTTGAGAGGGTAGAGAAACAGCTTTTTCAATATTTGCAGCATAAGAACCACTTTGAGTAAACAAAATGGAATCTTCCCCAGCATCAGCAGTGACCATAAATTCTTTAGATGAAGCACCGCCAATTGCTCCACTATCAGCTTCAACCCCTACTGTCTGCAGTCCACAAGATTTAAAAATATTTTCATAAGCATTGCCCACCTTTTCATAGAAAGAAGCTAGATCGTTTTCTGAAGAATGAAAAGAATAACCATCTTTCATTATAAATTCTCTACTTCTCATCAATCCAAACCTTGGCCTTATTTCATCTCTAAATTTTGTCTGAATTTGGTAAAAACATTGAGGTAATTGCTTATAGGAGTTGATGGTCTCTGATGCAATACTCGTGATCACCTCTTCGTGAGTTGGAGCTAAACCAAATTCTTTACCTTGTCTATCTTTGAGATTAAACATTATTCCTTCACCTGCGGTATATCCTTCCCACCTTTCACTTTTTTTCCATAAATCTGCAGGATGAAGTTGGGGTAATAGTAATTTTGTACAACCAATACTATTAAGTTCTTTCTCTATTATTGCGGATATTTTTTCAATAACTCTAAGCATTAGTGGCATGTATGCATAAATACCGCTGTTAACTCTGCGAATATACCCAGCTTTTAAAAGTAATTGATGTGAAATAATCTCAGCTTCAGAAGGTGTGTCACGAAGTGTCCCCAGAGGAAATGAGGTTGTCACGCGCATACAAAAAAATCCTTAATAATATTTAATTTTATCAATTAAGATGAAAAAATAATTTAAAGTGTCTTGAGTCCCTCAACGCGGCTAGTCTAAAAATATTGTTTCTGCTAACTTCTTCAGTAATGAAGTTCAAACTCTTTTAAAAGTTCATTATTACTAAAACATTTTCTTAAGTTTATGGAAAATATAGATTCCAATATTTCTAGCGAAGAGGAATTAGTAGGTATTGATGAAGTTCAAAAATTCCTAAACAGATCAAGAGCTTCTGTCTATAGGTATACAAATACAGATTTAAGAAATCTAAACCCTAGCTTTAATCCAAGAAAATTAAATCCCGAATTTAGAACTGATCAAAAAGATCCTTTAAAGTTTCATCCTAATGAAGTAGCAAGATTTGCAAAAGATATTTTAAGAATTAAGGAGGTTACTGTAGAGGTCTTTAATACACCTTCCTCCGCTGCTCAAAATATACTGGTGCAAATATTAGAGGAACTAAAATCTATCAGGTCTTTGCTAGAAAAAGAGTAATTAAAAAGTTACTAATCAATGTTTTGATTTATTGACATTTTGAATGTAGGATAATGATGTTTAATTATCTCCTTAATCTTTACCAATTAAGAGTTCTTGAGTTACACGAAATCAAAGCAGTTTATTCAAAGTAAATCAAGCGAAGAATCTTCTCATGGTTCTGCTCGAAATGATTTTGAAAGAGATGATGATGACCCCTTAAGTATAAGGAGTTTATCAATAACATCTTTAGGTATTATTTTTGCCTTTTTGACAATTTTTTTACCTTCAATAAGCATTTTAATTGGCAGACCTTTATCTCAAGGAAACGAGATAATTCATAATCACGATTTTAAAAAAGATGGACCTTAGTTCAATACCTCCATCTCCAATGAAGGGAATAGTAAATATTGTTGTTGAAATACCTGCAGGGAGTAGGAATAAATATGAATATTGCTCTGATGCAGGAATAATGGCCTTAGACAGAGTATTGCATTCTTCAGTGAGGTACCCTTTTGATTATGGTTTTATCCCAAATACCCTTGCTGATGATGGAGCTCCTCTTGATGCAATGGTGATAATGGATGAGCCTACTTTTGCTGGTTGTTTAATAAAAGCTAGACCTATTGGAGTTTTGGATATGCATGATTGTGGTGCATATGATGGAAAACTTTTATGTGTGCCTATGGCTAATCCTAGGCAGGCTAATATAGTGAGTATTAATCAAATTGCTCCTAATCAGCTTGAGGATGTTGCTGAATTTTTTAGAACAAGTAAAGGACTTGATGGAAGAACAGTTCAAATTGATGGTTGGAGGGATTTTGATGTAGTTGAAAATTTATTGAAAAGTTGTATGCCTCTAAAAAAGAAAAACTTTAAAGTACTTAAGAAATCAAATATTAGTAAATTAAATTGAAAAAAATAATTTTTTATAGTTATTTAAAATGCTCTACATGCCGAAAAGCTGCAAAGTGGCTTGAAAGCAAAGATTTTGAATTTCAGTTAATTGATATTGTAAAAGAACCTCCACTTGTTAATTATTTAAATCTAGCCTTAGAACAATACTCTGATGATAAGAAAAGGATTTTTAATACAAGAGGTAAAGCCTTTAAAACTCTTAATCTTGATATTGATCGTTTGTCAAAGGAAGAAATTATTCAACTTCTTTTAAGTGATGGCAAATTAATAAAAAGACCATTTTTGATTTACGAAGGAAAAAAAGTAATATTAGGTTTTAACGAAATTGAATATGCAAAACAATTTATATAAGTTTAGAAAATCAAGACTTGATTAATCCTATGCCTAGTTCCATAAAAAGTTTTTTAAAAGAATGGGGTCTACTAATTCTATTAACTTTTTTTGTTTCTTCTTGTAGATCATTTTTTGCAGAACCACGTTATATCCCTTCTGGTTCAATGCTCCCAGAATTACAAATAAATGATAGGTTAATTATTGAAAAATTTTCGCTAAGAAACTCTTTACCAAAAAGAGGAGATATTGTTGTTTTTAACTCACCTTACTCGTTTGACAAAAAATTAATTTCATCAAGATCTAAGCCTTTACCAAAAAAAAGATATTGTTTTTTTATGAGTTTTCCTCCAATGTCGTTTATTCCTGGTTTGAGGGATCAAGCTTGCGATGCTTATATTAAAAGAGTGGTGGCACTTCCAGGAGAAATTGTAAGTGTAAACTCTAATGGTGAATTAATAATAAATAATAAATTAATTCCTGAACCCTATGTCTCTTATAAGTGCTCATTATCCCTATTTAATAATTGTGGTAAATTTGAAAACATAAAAGTGCCAGAAGATCATTTTTTAGTTTTAGGTGATAATAGGGCAAATAGCTGGGATGGAAGATATTGGCCTGGAAGTAAATTTCTTCATAAAAAGGAGATAATTGGTAAAGCATATTTCAGATTTTGGCCTCTTAGTCAAGTTGGCTTTTTCAATAATTAACCCCCCTTTTCTGCATCTGACTTGATCAAAATAAATTTTAAAAAGGGTTTTAATTTAAAGTGCTCCTGAAGCAGTTGAATCAATTATTCCTCCTAGGTGGGTTGTAATGTTTAGAGCGCTAATCACAGGGGGCTTATTGGGATCATTAAAAAGGTCAATTATAGTTATGCCACCATTACCTTGTTTTATCATCCAAATATTTGAATAATTAATCCCAAGGATATTACAAATTAGAGTTTTATTGACTGCATCATGAGCAACCATGAGGGTTTGATCATTATCCTTTTGAGATAAACAAATTTTGTCAAAAGCTTCTACTGACCTTTCTGATACATCTTTTATAGATTCACCTTCGGGCATTATTACTTCTTCAGGTTTATCATGCCAATTTTTTAGTAAAGCAGGCCACTCTTCTCTAATTTCTGCTTCCAATTTACCCTCCCATAATCCGTGACTGATTTCTACGAGTGAATCTATTTTCTCAATTTTTAAATCTTTGTTATTTTGAAGGATTATTTGTGCAGTCTCATAAGGCCTATGCATTGAACTTGAAAATGCCTTATTGAAAGAAATATTTCTCAAATATTCAAAAGTCTTTCTAGCTTGATCTTTTCCGTTTTCATTTAAAGGGATATCAATTTGGCCTTGAAATCTACCTTCTTTGTTCCAGTTAGTTTCACCATGCCTTATTAGAAATATTCTGGAATCTCCAATTTTATTTGGAATATTTTTATTAAGATGGGAAGTTTGATTTAAGCATTCAATTTGAGTCTTAAAAGAGTTATCTTTCTTTGAAATATTGAGTATCGAGAAAGAAGCATTTTCTAATCTTATTTTTCTAAAACCTTGCTTAGGCTTTCCTAATAACAAGAGTATTAAACATCTGAGAATTGCATTATGTCCAACAACTAAAATATTTACATCATCTTTGTCTAGATAAATTTTTAAAATATCTTCTACAAAATTTGTTGCTTGAAAAAATAACTCTTGAATTGGTTTATAAGTTTTATTGTCATTTCTTTTTAAGATAAGATTTTCTGGATCATTTTTCCATATAGGGTAAATTTCTGGAAATTTCTTTTTTATTTCATCAATTTTTAGACCAGACCATTCACTAAGATCTACCTCTAGCAAATTATCATCGAATACAATATTTTGTTCTTTATTGAAGGTCTTTTTAATTGTTTTTGCAGTCTCTGCCGCTCTCACAAGTGGGGAGGAATAGATTTTATCGAAGTTTATTTTTGATAATGCTTTTCCTGCTTTTCGGGCTTGTTCGTATCCTTCATCAGTTAATAATGAATCGTCTGTTCTTCCTTGAATTAATCCTTTTGCATTGAAACTGCTTAGTCCATGCCTAACTAAAACTAATCGTATAGCCATTATATAAATTTGAAAATTAAGATAATTTAATCATCTCATGGCGTGATTAAAATAGATACATAAATATAAGGAAATTCAATGATAACTAACTATAGTTTTCAAGAATATAATAAGTTATGATCTTTAAAAATACTTCTAAGTCAAAACTCACTTTAGCTTTTATTTCTATCGTCATAACTTTTTTTGTATGGCAACAAGGATTAAGAGACAGTTTAAATAGACCATCTGTTTCATTTGATATTAGTCAAAAAGAGCAAGAAATTGCTGAATTATCTGTCCAATCAATACCTGTAAATCTTAAAAAATTTTTTATCATTAATGATCCTGTTGATCAAATAAATAAATCACTCTCTGATGTCTCATTTGAAGAGCTAACAGAAAGAAATAAATTAATTCGAATAATTACTTCAGAATCAAATGATCCTTTAATTTATAAAAATATATCCAAAGATTTTAAAGATAAAAACTTTAAATTTCTGATTGATGAGATAGAAAAAAAATCTAATAATAATTCATATAAACCAAATTCTGATAAATTTGATTTATTTAAAGGTGATAGATTTTTATATCACCTTTTAAGCCGGAAATTTGATTTTGACGATAGTTCATTAATAACAAAATCATTTTCAAGCAAAATGTTTTTAAAAATATTAGCCATAAGACTAATACCACTTTTAACAATAATTATTGGCTCTATTCTGGCTTTAAAAATATTATGGACCACCATATCTTTGAAAAAGTTTGGTTGGCAAGAAATTAAATCCTTAGATTTAGAATTAATAGATATGGTTTTATTAATTGCAGGTGGATTTGTTGTTTTAGGAGAAGTGGTATCACCTTTGTTTTCTATCAGTTTGGTTGAACTTTTTTCTAAAAATATCTCTAATGAATTGTCTCAATCTTTAAAAATTTTCTTTGGATATCTTTTTATGGCTATTCCGCCATTATGGATAGTTTTTTATCAAATTAAATCCTTGAATGGTGAATTTACTTTTAAAAAGGATTATTTACAGTTCAATTTCTTGCCAATAAAATATGCAATTATTCAGGGAATTAAAGGTTGGTTAACAATTGTTCCTTTTGTTTTATTGATTTCTCTAATTATGAATAGTCTGATCGATAATCAGAATGGTAGTAACCCTTTGCTGGAAATTGTTCTTAATAATAATAATTACTTATCATTTTTTCTATTATTTGTAACAACAACTCTATTAGCTCCTCTATTTGAAGAGATTATATTTCGCGGTATTTTACTACCAACTCTTTCAAGAGATTTTGGAGTAATTTCGGGCATCATAGTTTCAGCTTTTATCTTTGCATTAGCCCATTTAAGTTTGGGAGAAATGCCGCCATTATTTGTTCTAGGGATTGGATTAGCAATTACAAGAATTGCTTCAGGGAGTTTGTTTTCCTCAGTGATTATGCATTCTTTATGGAATGGATTGACTTTCTTAAATTTGTTCTTATTGAGGACATAAAGAATTTAATTTTTTACTTGCGAATCAAACAAAAAGATGTTTATTTAATTAATAACACTTCTTTTATTTAAAAATAAATCATAGATGAAACCTTATGGGAATCAACTTAATTTAAAAAAAAAAGTTTCATATGAAAGTAAAAAAAATTCTGAAAAAATATCCATAATTAATATCAAATTAATACATCAAATTTTCGACACCATTAATATCTCTCTTTTGGTATTAATTTTCACCTTATTTTTCTTGTCTTTTAATAGTCAAAGAAAATGGTCAAATACATATAAAAACTTATCTAAAACAAGAGCTATCAATAATAATCTCATTGATTATATTTCTAAAATTGAGGAATTTTATATTAGTGAACTTGAGTCTCTCAATATTTATAGAAAAACTAAACCTGAAGATTTAATCTATCTAGATAAACTTCCAGAAAAAAAAGAAAGTTTATTTAAGAAAAATTTAAGTAGTTTCATTGAAGGTTTTAGTGATAGCAAATATCAAAGGGGATATTGATGAAAAAATACAAAAAAATTGTTCGTCTAATACCCCTTGATCAAAGAAGATTTAAATTTCTCTATATTTTTAGCTTACTATTAATATTTTGTTTGTTTGGTAGGTTAGTTAAATTGCAAGTCTTTAACGCCTCTGATTTGCAAAGGAAAGCTAGATTAATACAGTCTTCTAAAACTAACGCCTTAAAAAAAAGGAGAGCAATTGTTGATAGAAATAATAGACTAATTGCTTACGATAAACCGCTCTATAAATTATGGGCCCATCCAAAATATTTTAATTTTCCTGGTGATTCAATTAACAGAGTTCGCAGTATTGAAGAAGTTACAGAAAAATTGTCACCTATCTTGGATATAAATGGTGAAATACTCTTGAGTAAATTTAATAATAAAATGAGTGGTATCAAGCTTTTGGATAAAATTTCCGAAGAAAAGGCAGAAAAGATTAAGAACCTTCAAATAAGCGGACTTGATTTGTTTAAATATTCGCAGAGATATTATCCACAAGGGGAGCTTTACTCTAATCTTGTCGGTTTTGTTAATGATGAGAATATAGCTTCAGCAGGTTTAGAGCTTCATTTAGATAATCAAATTAAAGTTTTTAATAAAAGTAATTTAATAAAAAGAGGAGGAGATGGAACTCCTCTACCGGATAATTCAGCCCCAGGTGATTTTATTTCTGATTACAAAAGTTTAGGCCTAACTATAGATTCAAAATTACAGAAAGCGTCATTCAATGCATTATCAAAGCAAGTAAGCAAATGGAAAGCAAAGAAGGGATTTGCCATAGTTATGGATGTTAATAATGGTCGGATTCTCTCCTTGGTTACAGTCCCGTCATATGATCCAAATAAATTTTGGCAGTATGATTCTGGACTTTTTAGGGGTTGGTATTCTCAAGATTTATTTGAGCCTGGTTCAACTTTTAAACCTATTAATCTTGCCTTAGCTTTAGAAGAAAAAGTAATCCAGAAAGATGGAGTAGTTGAAGATATTGGAAAAATTAATGTTGGAGGATGGACACTTTCTAATTGGGATAAAAAAGGTAATGGATACATTGACTATCCAAAAGTTTTGCAGGTTTCAAGTAATGTTGGGATGGTAAAAATAATGCAAAATTTAGACCCTACAATTTATTGGGATTGGCTAAAAAATTTAGGTATAAATAAAAATTTAGAGACTGACTTATTTGAATCAACTGCTGGCCAACTAAAGAGAAAAGATTTATTTGTAAATCAATCAATTGAGCCTGCCGTAACTTCTTTTGGTAAAGGGTTCTCAATCTCGCCACTTAAATTGGTTCAACTTCATGCGGCTCTAGCAAATGGTGGTTTTGAAGTGACTCCTCATGTAACCTCAACTTTCAAAGAAAGAGTTAATAAAAATCCAAAAAAACAATTTTTTTCACACGAAGTCTCTAAAACTGTTCTTGAATGGATGGAGAGCGTAGTTGATAAAGGTAGTGGATCTGGAGTGAAAATCGAGGGTTATAGGATAGCGGGGAAAACGGGCACTTCCCAAAAAGCCTTAAATGGTTCCTATACAAGTAAAAAAGTTTGCAGTTTTGTGGCGACCTTACCAGTTAATGATCCGAAATATGCTGTCCTTGTAGTCGTTGATGAGCCATCTAAATCTTATGCATATGGTTCAACTGTTGCTGTACCAGTTGCTAAAGAAATTATCGAGAGTTTGATAGTAATTGAAAAAATACCTCCCAAGATTAAAGATCATGGAATGATTGTTAAAAAACCCTAAAATTTTCCAATTTTATAAATATTTAGTTCATTATCTGATGATTTCATCAGGAATAAAAGCTAGTTTATGTATATATATGATTATCTAGATATGAAATCAATTTTAGAACAATTGTCCTCAATGACCGTTGTTGTTGCTGATACTGGAGATTTAGATTCGATAAAAAAATTTCAACCAAGGGACGCCACCACCAATCCATCGCTAATACTTGCTGCTGCTAAGAACCCTGATTATGTGAAATTAATTGATAAAGCTTTAGAAAGTTCAGAAAATGCATTGCCCCAAGGATTCTCCGAAATTGAATTAATCAAAGAAACTGTTGACCAAGTTTCAGTATTTTTTGGAAAAGAAATATTGAAAATTATTTCAGGGCGCGTATCTACAGAAGTTGATGCAAGACTGAGCTTTGACACCGAAGCTACGGTAGAAAAAGCGAGAAAATTGATCAATCTTTACAAAAATTTTGGAATTGAAAAGGAAAGAATTTTGATTAAGATTGCTGCAACTTGGGAGGGAATTAAGGCAGCTGAAATTTTGGAAAAAGAGGGTATTAAGTGCAACTTAACTTTACTTTTTAACTTCTGCCAAGCGGTAACTTGTGCCAATGCAAAGATAACTCTAATTTCTCCGTTCGTTGGCCGTATATTGGATTGGCATAAAGCAAAAACTGGTAAAACTAGTTTTGTTGGTGCTGAAGACCCTGGTGTTATTTCGGTTACACAAATATACAAGTACTTTAAAGAAAAGGGATTCAAGACAGAAGTAATGGGAGCGAGTTTTAGAAATCTTGATGAAATAAAAGAATTAGCAGGTTGCGATCTTTTAACAATCGCACCAAAATTTCTTGAGGAACTGAAAAAAGAAAAAGGAGAGTTAGTTAGAAAATTAGATGTAAGTACCCAAATAAATAATTCTATTGACTACGAATTTGAAGAAAAAGATTTCAGATTAAGTATGTTAGAAGATCAAATGGCAAGTGAAAAGCTTAGTGAAGGTATCACTGGATTCAGTAAGGCTATAGAAGAATTGGAAGAGCTGCTACTAAAGAGATATTCAGAGATTAAAAATCATAAATTGATTTCTGCTAACTAAATTTAAGTTTGAATTGAAAAAGAATTAAGTCCCACTTTTTGTTAAAAGTCTTCTGATAACTCTTTTTGCAATATCTTCATAACTCATTTCTCCTGATAATATTTGAGCAATACGTTTAGGTGCTGTTTTTCTTTTGACACCTAATTGATATCCAGTTCTGGGAAATCTATAAAATACTTGGGCTATTCTCCTCCCCCAAGCCATTGATTTCCCCCAAATGTTGTTAATTTTTTTCGTATAAAGATTTAAATCATCTACTTTTCCTGATAGGCACTGATCTATGTATTCTGCAGCATAAAAACTGCTAATTAAAGATGGTCTAATTCCTTCAGCTAAAAATGGATCACATAGAGATGCTGCATCTCCAACCGCTAAAACTTTGTCACCATTAATTGAGTGGAAGCCATTCCATATTCTCAGTTTCTTACTAATTGTTTTATGAGGAAAATCATCAAAACCGAAGCTTCTGATTACTTGTTTATTTATAGCCTGATTTTCTAAAAGACCATTATTTATAAAAGTACCTAAACCAATATTTAAGCTTTCTCTTAGGGGGAATGCCCATGCAAAACCATATTTTATAAATCCAAACTCAAATCTAACTGCATCTCTAGGTATTTCACCTAACCCTTTCAATCTTAATGAGATTGTGTTCGCAAATTTCGGTTTTCTTGGCCCTAAATTGAAATAACTCGCCCATTTCGATTGGGACCCATCTGCAATTACAAGAAATTCTGTAATATATTTTATTTTGTTATTGCAAGTAATTTCCCATTTATCATTTTTTTTTATGATTTTTTCTATCAATAATGGTCTCATTATCTGAGCTCCATTACTCAAGGATTCATCAAGTAATAATTGATCTAGTTTTTCTCTTTTAACAATCCAAAATGGGGATTCACCAGTCAGATCAGCAGTTACATTATCTGCAGCCTTCCATCTGAATTCAACATTCTTAATTTTTGATTCTATGCAATCTTCTATATTTAAAGGAAGAAATCTTTGCATTGAAGATGCCATCCCACCTGCACATGGTTTGTAATCTTGGGATTTTTCTTTTTCAATAATTAAAACTGAATATCCTTTCTTTGATAGGTTAAGAGCGGTGGAAGATCCTGATAAACCTCCACCAATTATTACAACGTCAAATCCTATCAAACTTTTAGAATTTCCTTCTCTTTTTCAGACAATTTAGTTTCTATTAAAGCAATATATTTATCAGTAATTTTCTGAATTTCAGATTGATTATCTCTCGATTCGTCAATAGAAATAAGGCCATCTTTTTCGTCTTTTTTTTCTTTATCAACAGCATCTCTTCTGATATTTCTCAAAGCTACTTTTCCTTCCTCTGCATATTTAGAGGCTAATTTACAAAATTCTTTTCTTCTTTCTTCTGTTAAAGGAGGAACATTTATTCTTATTACTTTCCCATCATTATTTGGAGTAATACCTAAATCACTCATAGAAATAGATTTCTCTATCGCTTGTAAACATGAAATATCGAAAGGTTGTATTGAAATTGTTTGCGAATCAACAGTGCTTATAGTGGCAAGCGATTTGATTGGTGTTTCTGCTCCGTAGTACTCAACACTTACTCTGTCTAACAAGGAAGCATTAGCTCTGCCTGTCCTAATTGTATTAAAGTTTCTTTGTGTGGCTTCAATACTTTTATTCATATTTTCTTGAATTTCTTTTTCTTTCATAATTAAAAAAATTAAATGATCTTTAACTAATTAAAGAGCCTATTGGCTCACCAGCAACAGCTTTAGAAATGTTCCCTTTTTTGAATATATCAAAAACCATAATTGGGATATTATTATCTTTGCAAAGTGCAATCGCAGTACTGTCCATTACTGCAATTTCATCACTAAGAACTTGTTGATAACTGAGAGAGGAATATTTTTTTGCATCTTTAAATTGATTAGGATCACGATCGTATACTCCATCAACTTTAGTAGCCTTCATAACAACTTCAGCGTTTATCTCTGCTGCCCTCAAAGCTGCCGTAGTATCAGTTGTAAAAAATGGATTTCCGCATCCACCTCCGAAAACTACAACTCTACCTTTTTCTAGGTGCCTCATGGCTCTTCTTCTGATGTAGGGTTCGGCAATTTCCTGCATTTCGATTGCTGTTTGCACTCTGGTTGCAACTCCTACTCTTTCAAGACCATCTTGAAGTGAAATTGCGTTCATTACTGTTGCTAGCATCCCTACATAATCAGCAGTCGCGCGATCCATTCCGTCTGCAGATCCTTTAAGCCCCCTAAAAATGTTTCCACCACCAACAACTATTGCAAGTTGTACATTATTTTCGACTACTTTTGAAACATCCTCTGCAATTGACTGAACTATAGCAGGATCAATACCATAAGGTTTTTCACCCATTAGTGCTTCACCACTAAGTTTTAAGAGAACTCTTTTGTAAGTCATTCAATAATTGTACTTTTAAGACCTTAGCAAGTAAATGCACCAAATTTATTTTTTGTTCAGATATTGCTTGCGTCTTTAAACATTTCTAAACCTGCCTAAAGAAAATTTTAAATAATAATTTACTTCAACTAAAATTCAACACACTTTTGTGCTTTTATTCCTTGTTCTTTAAATGGATGTCTTATTAGTTTCATTTCTGTAACTAGATCAGCGTAATTGATAATTGAATCAGATGCTCCCCTTCCAGTTAAAACAATATGATTTTTTCTATTATTTAAGCTTTTTAAAAAAGTGATTATTTCTTCGGGTGCAAGATAACCAAGTTTTGTCGCAATATTAATTTCATCAAGAATGATAAGTTTATAAGATTCGTTTTGTATGTATTTTTTGGCTAGTTGCCAAGCCTCTTGAACTAATTTTTCATCTCTTATTCTGTCTTGTGTTTCCCAAGTAAATCCCTCTCCTAATGAATGCCAAGATATGTTTGAAGACAAGTTTTTAAGTGCTTTTTCTTCTCCAGTGGTCCAGCCTCCTTTGATAAATTGAATTATTGCTACTTTATAGCCATGCCCTATCGTCCTTAAAGCCATACCTAAAGATGCAGTTGTCTTGCCCTTGCCATTTCCTGTAAAAACAATCAATAATCCTTTTTTTGTTTTTCTAATTTGTAGTCTTTCGGCTTGAATATCTTTTCTTTGCTGCATTCTTTTTTTATATGAGCTCTCATCGCTATCCGGTGATAATTTACCTCCCATTCCAAGTTTATTTGCTTGATTATCGAGGTTAAATATTTTCTCGGAAGATGAAGGTTTTTCTTGCATATGACCCTTATTTTTATTTAATTATTATAAATCTTTAAATATTTTTAACTCTTTTAACTTTTAAAAGTGCATTATTTACTGCCTGTTGTTGATCTCTTTTAGTAATCCAGTGGTGATAAGTTTGAGTATGTAAACTAACCGAATGTCCCATCATTCTGGCAGCCACAGTATCAGGTAAATCATAAAAAATTGTTCTAACTGCCCAAGCATGCCTTAGATCATAAGGTTTTATTTGTAAAGAGTAACGCTTAAACTGGTCTGTAATTTTTTTTCCAATATTCTGTAAGGTTGTAATTTTAAGGTCTCTATTAATATTTGGTAGAAGTTCTGGATTTTCACCAAGTTTTGATAATTCGAACTTTTCCACCCATTCAGGATGAAATGGCCAAACTTGATGTTCCCCAGTTTTAGTCGTAGGTAAAACTCTAATAATTTTGTCCCCAAAATTAGTAAGAGAACTTAAATCACAAAAAAATACTTCATGATTTCTTAATCCATATGTAGCCATCAGACCAAAAACAAATTTCCAAGACTTGTTTGGTATGGTTTCCCAAAGTTTCTCTATTAATTCGTCTTTAGGTAGATCCCTAAATCCTGCTTTGTTCAGACCATATCCTCTAGAATTTAATTTCCAATCTTCTGGTAGTTTAATGTCCAAAAACTTAGCCAAAACACTTAAAGAAGTAGCGCATTGTTTCCTACTTCTGGTACCTTCCTTATAACTTTCAAGTGTTTTTTGAAATATTTTTTCTAAAGCTTCATTCTCATAGTCATTGTAAATATTTAGGATTCTTTTCATATATGGTTTGTAAGAACTTCTCCAAGTAGTTTTTCTAGTGCTGGTTCGAAAATCACTTTTATTTTCTTTAAAAAAAAATTCCTCAAATTGATTTAATCTTTTTGGGAATTCAAAACCATCTTTTATTTCCTTTTTATAAGGTTTGCCTATCCAATTAATCCAATCAAATTGATTCAATTCCAATTGCAAATTGATTAATTGTAATTTTTTTTTGGCCTCCTCTAATCCAGAAATATCAGCCTTTAAACCAAGAGATATTCTTTGAATTTTAAAGTTATTTTTATCTTCTTTGGAGGGTAGTGAACCACGAATATTTAATTTCTCTCCTCTTTTCTCAATTTTAAGCTTGCTGCCTTGAGTAGCAAATTTATCATTGACATTATTAATTTCCTGAATTACGTTCATTTACTTATATAATTGACCATATAATGACGTTTTTAATGTTGATTTTCAATCTCCATAAATTTTAAATGGATAAAATAGGCGTCTTACTAATGAATTTAGGAGGGCCTGAACGCATTACTGATGTAGGCCCATTCTTATACAATCTTTTTTCTGATCCAGAAATAATCAGGACTCCTTTCCCTGTTTTTCAAAAGCCCCTAGCTTGGTTAATTAGTACGCTTAGGAGTACTACTTCACAACAGGCCTACCTTTCCATAGGTGGAGGTTCACCTATCAGAAGGATAACTGAACAACAAGCAAGAGAATTACAATCTAAATTAAGGGACAAGGGGTTTAATGCTACTACCTATATCGCTATGAGGTATTGGCATCCTTTTACCGAATCAGCAATTGCTGATATGAAAGCAGATGGCATAGATCAAGTTGTTGTAATACCCTTGTATCCACATTTTTCGATAAGTACTAGTGGTTCGAGCTTTAGGGAATTAAAAAAATTGCGAGATTCTGATGATGAATTTAAGAAGGTTCCAATGAGATGTGTAAGGAGTTGGTTCAGTCAATCAGGTTATTTAAAGTCTATGGTCGAATTAATTTCTGAACAAATTTCACTTTGTGAATCACCTTCAAAAGCCCATATATTTTTCACTGCTCATGGAGTTCCTAAGAGTTACGTAGAGGAAGCTGGAGACCCTTACAAACAACAAATTGAAGATTGTTCTTTATTAATTATAAATGAGCTGGAAAAATGTTTAGGGCATAGTAACCCTCATACACTTTCTTATCAAAGTAGAGTTGGTCCTGTTGAATGGTTGAAGCCTTATACAGAAGAAGTGTTAGCTGATCTTGGAAGGTCAAATGTTAATGATCTGATTGTGGTCCCTATAAGTTTCGTTGGAGAGCATATCGAAACATTGCAAGAAATTGATATTGAATATAAAGAAATTGCTGAAAAGGCTGGTATTAAAAACTTTCGGAGAGTTAAGGCTTTAAATACTCATCCTACTTTTATTGAAGGTCTTAGTGATCTAGTGATTTCCTGCTTGGAAGGACCTCTAGTTAATATAGAGGAGGCTTCTCAGTTGCCTGAAAAAGTTAAACTTTATCCCCAAGAGAAGTGGCAATGGGGTTGGAATAATAGTTCAGAAGTGTGGAACGGAAGGGTTGCAATGATTATTTTTCTTGTGCTTTTTATTGAACTTATTTCAGGCTCTGGACCTCTACATAAATTAGGCATTTTATGAAGGACAATTGAAATTTATTTGAAAATTTTAAATTTATTGAAAGATTTTTTTGAATACATTTCTGACATTACATTTCTAAATGAGGCAAAAGTATTTAATTAAGTTTAATATTTATAGTAAATATTGAATTTCTTTAGTGACTCTTACTTCGAGATCCTTTTCAAAGGGTAGTTCAAAACATGAAAATCCAGTTTGGATAACTGGTGCAGATGCACTAATGGATTCTTTAAAAATTCATGGAGTAAAAGTTATATTTGGATATCCTGGGGGAGCCATACTACCAATATATGATGCTGTTCATAAGGCAGAACAAGAAGGTTGGTTAAAGCATTATATGGTTAGGCATGAACAAGGTGGTTCACATGCGGCTGATGGATATGCAAGATCTACTGGTGAAGTAGGAGTATGTTTTGGGACCTCAGGCCCAGGTGCAACAAATTTGGTAACTGGAATTGCCACTGCGCAAATGGATTCAGTCCCCCTAGTTGTAGTTACAGGTCAAGTCCCAAGACCTGCTATAGGGACAGACGCTTTTCAAGAAACTGATATTTTTGGCATAACTCTTCCAATAGTGAAACATTCATGGGTAATAAGAGATCCTTCAGATATCGCGAAAGTAGTTTCTGAAGCTTTTTTTATAGCCTCATCTGGAAGACCTGGCCCTGTTTTAATTGATATACCCAAAGATGTAGGTCAGGAGTTCTTTAATTACCAAAGAGTTTTGCCTGGTGAGATTATTCCTAAAGGATTTAAAAGGAATGGAGAAATTAATGATTGCGATATCAACAAAGCAATTAAATTAATAGAAGATTCTGAAAGACCTCTTCTATACGTAGGAGGTGGGGCAATATCTTCAGGAGCTCATGATGAAATAAAAACTTTGGCAAAGAATTATCAAATACCAGTTACCACAACCTTAATGGGGAAGGGTGCTTTTGATGAAAAAGATAATTTATCAGTAGGGATGTTAGGAATGCATGGAACTGCTTATGCAAATTTTGCTGTTACAGAATGCGATCTTTTAATTGCTATTGGAGCTAGATTCGATGATAGGGTGACAGGAAAATTAGATACTTTTGCACCTAATGCAAAGGTAATTCATATAGATATCGACCCAGCAGAAGTTAATAAAAATAGACGTGTAGATGTTGCAATTGTTTCTGATGTTTCAAAAGCTGTTCTCAAAATTAATGAACAATCTCTAAAAAACAAATTTACTTGTCAGACGAAAAACTGGTTAGAAAAAATTGATTTTTGGAAAAATAAACACCCTTTATATGACCCGCCTAAAGAAGGAGAAATTTATCCTCAGGAAGTTCTTTTAAAAGTGAGGGAACTTTCACCAGAAGCTTATGTAACTACAGATGTAGGACAACATCAGATGTGGGCTGCTCAATATCTTAGGAATTCTCCAAGAAAATGGATTAGTAGTGCAGGCTTAGGAACTATGGGTTTTGGATTGCCAGCGGCAATTGGAGTAAAAGCAGCCTTACCTAATTCAGATGTAATTTGTATTGCAGGAGATGCAAGTGTCTTAATGAATATTCAAGAATTAGGAACTTTATCTCAATATGGTCTAAAGGTGAAATTGATTATTATCAATAATCGCTGGCAAGGGATGGTAAGACAATGGCAGGAAAGTTTCTATGATGAAAGATATTCCTCATCTGATATGAGTTGTGGTGAACCTGATTTTGTAAAACTTGCTGAGTCTTTTGGAGTTAAAGGATACTTAATTTCTGATAGAAAACAATTACAGAATGAATTAAAAAATGCGCTTGATCATGACGGCCCTGCCTTGATTAATATCCTTGTCAGAAGAGGTGAAAATTGTTATCCAATGGTTCCTCCTGGTAAAAGTAATGCTCAAATGGTTGGATATGTTAATTGTGAAGACTAATTTTTTTTAAAATACGTCATTTTAAAAAATTAACTTTAAGATAATTTAAAAACTTAGATATTTCTGAATTGAAAAAATTATCAAAAATTTTAATTATAATCTGCTTGATTGTTCTTAATCCTGTAATAGTAAACTCGGCCGAAATTCTTCAAATTAAAAGTTCAAATACTATTTTGGTGGGGGATCAAAATAGAAATTTAACTATTGGATTATTTTGTGTAGATGTAAATGAAAATGATGAGATTGAAGCAACTAATCTACTTAAGAGTGAATTCCCAAGGGGGAGCAAAGTGAAAATAAAGCCTTTTGGTTTCAAAGAGAATGTTTTGTTAGCCAAAGTTTTTAATATTAAAGGTACTAAGGAGATGACGGAATTATTGGTCGCTAAAAACTTAAGTAGTGAAATTTGTCCAAGTTAATTATCTTTATGAGCAAATAAGATTCCATTGTCTCGAGATTGTTTTGCTCCTTCTCCAGGAATAAAATTCATTATTGAATTTGTATGTGCATAAATTTGAGATGTCTATATTTGTATGAGGGATGTTCTCATTTAAAAGTTGTCTATAGGCAGATCTTTTTAGATCAAGTTGATTTAAGTTTTGCTCTCTGAAGTGATTTGAATCACTAAAACAAAGATCTTTTTTAGTTTTAGTCAATTTGACAGTTATGTTTTTGTTTTCGGCCTTTCTATAAAATTCTTTGAGTGTCATTTTATCAACTAGATAATGTTCCTTAGAAATCGCTGGTCCTATTGCAACAAGTAAGTCATCTCTAGATGTCCCAAAATTATCGAAAATTTTAACCAGATTTTTTATTATTTTTTTTTCTAAACCTTTTCTTCCACAATGCAAGGTTGCTACATTTCTTGTCCTTTTATCTGCAAAAAATATTGGCATACAATCAGCTGTGTAAACCCATAAGTTTTGACTGCATTTATTGCCAACAAGACCATCTGCATCAGTCTTAGTTCCTTTTTGCGAATGAGATCCAAACACTATCACATTACTGTGAATTTGATTGGAAACACAATTTATGGAATTTTCATTAAAGTGATTCCCTAATAATTGAAGAAATTTCTCAGAGCAAGACTTCGTGAAGTATGCATGTTTGAAATTATTTTGACTAAGAATAGGTGATGAATAATACTCAAATTTTTTGTTTTGAATATAAATTTCATCTTTTGAGAAATATATTTCTTTGTAAGGAATAGTTCCTGCTCCTAAACTGAATTTATGAAATTAATTCAATATCTCTTAAGATCCAGAATCCTGCAAATTTTTCGATATACGGCGTTGACTGTATGGAAATAAATTGATAACCAAAAGAATTTTTTTTATTCTCTAAAAACTTTGTATTCAAAATGTTTGCATCTTTTTCTGGTAAATCAGTTACCAGCCACTTATCATCTTCTGAAGCTTCAAGTATGAGTTGGTTCTTATTGATGACTAATTTAATAGGTTCTAAACAACTGAACCATGCAGAAAGTGCTAAAGATCTATCTTTGCTAAAAAGTCTTAATCCTGGAACTAAGTAATTATCATCTAAATCTTGCTGAATTGGGAAAATATCTCCAAATTCCATAGGCCAATTTTCTGCTGATTTTAATTCGCCAATTGATATTTCAGAGATAGTTAAAGCATCACCCCTTACTGCTTCTGGTAGAGGTGTAGGAGGGTTTTCCATTTTAGAAGTAAAAGTAGGAGCTAATACACCTCTTACATAACCTTTTTCCTTTGGATAAATCTCTTTCTCAAGAAATTCGATTCTATCTAATAAATCGTAAGTTCTCCTACTTACAATAGCCTCAATACTAAGGGCCTCCAGAGATTTTTTAATGATCGATTTCATTGACGACCTCCAGAATCGAACTATTGAAGGTTTCTCCCACCCTTGTTTTTTTGCTTCACTTATTGCTTCATTTAGTGCCTTTGTAAGCCATACTGAATTAACTTCATTGGCAGGGCATTTTTTATTCCAAAGAAAAATATCTTCTGTCTTATAACTTCTTGTAGAGCAAATAATTAACTCCCACCTTTTTTTTCCATTTGATTCAATAATTGGTCTTGAGTAAAAGTCTAATTCCCAATCTGAAATTTTTAATTTAAGACTTGACTCCATTTTTTTATTAATGTTCATTTATCTTGTTCTTTTTTATCGAAGAGTGCTTTAGTTTTTAGTGCTCTCTCTGTGGCTTCTTGCATAACTTTTTGCTTATCAATAATTAATTCTCCCGCAGAGTTTTCTAGGAGTGCTGTATTGAGACCAATGCGCCCTTTTTCGAGGTCAATTTCAGATATTAAAGCTTTTATAATTTCCCCTTCTCTAAAAACTTCTCTTAAAGAACGAATCGATCCATTTGTTAGTGAGGATTGATGAAGAAGTCCACTAGCTCCACCTAAATCTATAAAGAAGCCATATGGTTTTACTGCTAAAACTTCTCCTTCAATTAATTGACCTAATTCTAAACTTGTAAGTTTAGAGACTAATGATGCTTTCTTTTCAGAGAGAACTAATTTTCTGGATTCTGGATTCACCTCAAGAAACGCTACTTTTAGAGTTTTGCCAACAAAAGATTGATAATCTTGACCATCTTCAAGTTGGGATCTTGGGATGAATCCTCTTAATCCATCTACATCACAAGTAAGCCCACCTCTGTTAAATCCATTAATTAAAACGTTAATTAATTCTCCATTTTTTGCGGAACTTGATACTTTCTCCCAACTTTGCCTGAGAATTAATGCCCGAGCGCTCACTGTTACCATCCCATCAGCATTTTGTTCTTTGATAACCAAAACTTCCATTTCAAGGCCTATAGAAAACTTTTCTTTAAAGTTAGTGATGACACCCAAACCACATTCTTTTTTGGGCATATAACCAGGTGCTTTTCCGCCAATGTCAACATATAGTCCATCACTTTCGATTGCTATAACCTTACCTGAAATTGTTTCTCCTGTAGCCCCAATTGGCTCATTTGCATTTAAAGCCTCCAAAAAAGCACTTTCATCAAAATCGAATTCATCAACTGTTCTTTCTAATTGAAAATCTGTATTTTGCTCAGAAAAATTAAGCGGTCTATTTAAGTCTTGTTGAGTTAAATCTTGTTGAGAAATATCAAAATCCTTAGTCTTTTCATTACTGTCCTCAATTTCTTTTACTGAATTATCTTTAATGATTTGAGGTTTGATTGCAATATTTTCTTTTTTTATATCTTCTTGCGAATTGTTTTGCTCATTATTTATTTCTTGAGAATCTTTCTTGCTTATGTGAAGTACCTGAAGAGGTTTTTTATTGCCCTTTGGTTGGATATTATCTTGGGCATTTTTATTACTGACTCCCATCGTAGGTAAAATAAGAATAATTAATTATTAACATACTCTAAATGTTAGTACTCAAAATTAAAATTAATGAACTTTAAACCAATACCTAATAAATTTGAATATTTAAATTGGCAAGAAATTGAGTGTGTTGCAAAAAACAAAAGATCAACAGTGATTTGGCCATTCGGTGCTGTTGAGCAACATGGGCCGCATTTGCCTCTTGCTACAGATAGTATTTTTGTTGATGAAATTATTAGCGAAGTTTTTAAATTATTCTCTGCCGATATTCCATTAAAAAAACTTCCAACCCAATATATTGGTTTTTCTCCAGAACATAAGGGTTTTGCCGGGACAATTTCACTTTCCTCAAATTTAATAACCTCAATGATTAAGGAAGTCGGAGGTCAATTATCTGAAATGGGTTTTAAAAGATTGATATTAATTAATGGACATGGAGGTCAAATTTCACTATTAAATACAGCTGCAAGAGAGCTAAGAAGTGTCGCACCAGGGATGGCAGTTTTCCCTTGTTTCTTATGGAGTGGTGTTAATGGATTAAGTGAATTGTTAACAAAAACTGAGATCGAGGATGGGCTTCATGCTTCTTTAGCTGAAACAAGTTTGATGCTGGCTTTGAAACCAGAATTAGTAGGTGATGAACGCCCAAATGAGGGTAATAAAGTAGAGATCCCTGAAGGTTGGAGTCTAGAGGGCAATGCGCCTACTGCTTGGCTTACTGACGACTTCAGTAAATCAGGTGTTATTGGAGATAGTAGAGGAGCAAATGAGTCTTTAGGAAAAAATTTAAAGGAATTATTGATTAATCATTGGTTCAAATTGATTATGAATCTGATGCAATCAGATTGGCCAAACAATTCTTAAATAAGTTTAAGTAAAAAATGTGACTTAACAATTGAAACTATTTTCATGATATTTAAATAAACTCTCTATAATCATGTAATATTCATGCATAATGAGCTAAAGATTACTGACATGCAAACTCTAGAATCAAATAAAAAAACTATTGAAGAATCGACTAATCCGATTTCTTTAGATTTGCCCGACTTCACTACAGATTCTTATAAGGATGCATACAGCAGAATAAATGCAATTGTTATAGAGGGAGAGCAAGAGGCTCATGATAATTACATTTCAATAGCAACTTTAATTCCAAATGAGTTAGAGGAGTTAACTAAATTGGCGAGAATGGAAATGAAGCATAAAAAAGGCTTTACTGCATGTGGAAGAAATTTAGGTGTAGTAGCTGATATGGAATTTGCTAAAAAATTCTTTTCTAAATTACATGGTAATTTTCAAGTTGCTCTTGAAAAAGGAAATTTAACAACATGTCTTTTAATACAAGCTATCTTAATTGAAGCATTTGCAATTTCTGCTTATAACGTCTACATAAGAGTTGCGGATCCTTTTGCAAAAAAAATAACAGAGGGAGTGGTTAAAGATGAATATCTTCATTTAAATTATGGTCAAGAGTGGCTTAAAGAGAATCTATCTACTTGTAAAGAGGAATTAATGGAAGCTAATAAGGTTAATCTTCCGTTAATTAAAAAGATGTTAGATGAAGTAGCAGATGACGCATCAGTTTTAGCTATGGACAGAGAAGAATTAATGGAAGAATTTATGATTGCTTATCAAGATACATTGATGGAAATAGGTCTAGATAATAGAGAAATTGCAAGAATGGCTATGGCAGCTATCGTCTAATTACATTTCTAATTAATTAAGGCTTTTAATAATTAATCAATCCTATTTAAGTAGTTACCTCTGTGCTATTGTTCATAACATCGTATAGAAACCATTTATAAATTTTAAATGTTTGGGTTAATAGGCCACTCAACCAGTTTTGAAGATGCAAAAAGAAAAGCTTCGATGCTAGGCTTTGATCATATTGCTGATGGCGACTTGGATGTTTGGTGTACTGCTCCTCCTCAGCTTGTTGAAAATGTAGAAGTTAAGAGTGCTACTGGAATATCTATTGAAGGTTCTTATATAGATTCGTGCTTTGTTCCTGAAATGCTTTCTAGGTTTAAAACGGCTAGAAGAAAAGTACTAAATGCTATGGAACTAGCTCAGAAAAAAGGGATTAACATTACCGCTTTAGGAGGATTTACTTCTATTATTTTTGAGAATTTTAATCTTCTACAGCATAAACAAATTAGAAATACTTCATTAGAGTGGGAAAGGTTTACTACTGGCAATACTCATACCGCCTGGGTTATTTGTAAGCAACTAGAAATAAATGCGCCTCGCATTGGGATAGACCTTAAAAAAGCAACTGTTGCTGTAATTGGTGCTACAGGTGATATTGGTAGTGCTGTTTGTAGATGGCTTATCAATAAAACTGGGATTTCAGAACTTCTTATGGTAGCAAGACAACAAGAACCACTAGCGCTGTTACAAAAAGAATTAGATGGTGGCACCGTAACAAGCTTAAATGAGGCATTGCCTCAGGCGGATATTGTTGTATGGGTTGCAAGTATGCCTAAAACTATTGAAATTGATACTGATAACTTAAAAAAACCATGTTTAATGATTGATGGTGGATACCCCAAAAATCTTGATGAGAAATTTCAGGGTGAAAATATTCATGTTTTAAAAGGAGGTATAGTAGAGTTTTTCAATGATATTGGTTGGAATATGATGGAACTTGCGGAAATGCAAAACCCTCAGCGAGAGATGTTTGCTTGCTTTGCAGAAGCTATGATTTTAGAATTTGAAAAGTGTCATACAAACTTTAGTTGGGGAAGAAATAACATTTCCCTTGAAAAGATGGAGTTTATTGGAGCAGCATCTTTAAAGCATGGTTTTTCTGCGATTGGACTTGATAAGCAGCCTAAAGTATTAACTGTTTAAATTATGGCTAAACGTTACCTCCTTGATTTTGAAAAGCCTCTTGTTGAACTTGAGAAGCAGATAGAGCAAATTAAAGAATTAGCTCGAGATTCAGAAGTAGATGTTAGTCAACAGCTTCTGCAGCTTGAAACCTTAGCTGCTAGGAGAAGAGAAGAAATATTTAAATCTCTCACCCCTGCTCAAAAGATTCAGGTAGCTAGACATCCTCAAAGACCTAGTACTTTGGATTTTGTTCAAATGTTTTGTGATGACTGGATCGAATTACATGGAGACAGAAATGGTGGCGATGATATGGCACTAATTGGGGGGATAGGTTCGATAAATAATAGACCAGTGTTGATGTTAGGGCATCAGAAAGGAAGGGACACAAAAGAAAATGTAGTAAGAAACTTTGGGATGGCAAAACCAGGAGGTTACAGAAAAGCTCTTAGATTAATGCAGCATGCAAATAGATTTTCTTTGCCAATTCTTACATTTATTGATACTCCTGGAGCTTATGCTGGTTTAAAAGCTGAAGAACAAGGTCAAGGTGAAGCAATTGCAAGAAACCTTCGAGAGATGTTTGGATTGAAAGTTCCAATTGTTGCTACTGTCATTGGAGAAGGAGGTTCAGGAGGCGCACTTGGAATAGGTGTCGCCGATAGGTTACTAATGTTTGAACACAGTGTTTACACGGTTGCTAGTCCAGAAGCATGTGCATCAATTTTGTGGAGAGATGCTGCGAAGGCACCAGAAGCTGCATCAGCACTTAAAATCACAGGTAAAGATTTACTTAAATTAGGTATAATAGATGAGGTATTACCAGAACCTTCTGGTGGGAATAATTGGGCTCCTTTAGATGCTGGTAATACACTAAAAGAGGCTATTGAGAAACACCTTAATGCTTTACTGCAAATGCCTGAAGACGAATTAATTGAGGAAAGATACAAAAAGTTTAGGGTTTTAGGTAAATTTATCGAAGCAAATAATATTGAAGAGATTTATAGTGAAATCCCCCAAAAAACTGAATAACTTGAAACTAGCTTTTATAACGGGTGCTACGAAAGGTATTGGTAGATCTACCGCAATTACTTTTGCCAATGCTGGCTGGGATTTAATTTTACTCTCCAGGAATATGGATTTAATGGAGAAACTAAAGAGCGAACTGTTGACCACTAAATCAAAAATTAACCTAGTAAAATGTGATTTATCTAATCCTCTAGAAATAGAGCATTGTGTTAAAGAAGCAATTGAGAAGTATGGGTGCCCTTCAGTATTGATAAATAATGCCGGTTGCGCATTTAATGGCCCTTTAGTTGAAATGGAATTAGGTCAATGGGAACAAACTATTCAAATAAACCTCACAAGTGTTTTTCAAATTTGTAGTTCAATAATTCCTCAAATGAGAAAAAATGGTGGTTTAGTTATTAATGTTAGTAGTCATGCCTCTTATAATGCATTCCCCCAATGGGGAGCTTATTGTGTTTCAAAATCTGCACTAGCTATGTTTACTAAATGCTTGAGGGAGGAGGAGAGATCTAATTCAATAAGAGCGTGCACAATAACTCTTGGTTCAGTAAATACTCCTCTTTGGGACTCCGAATCAATCAATTCTGATTTTGATAGAACTTCTATGCTCTCCTCAAAAGAGGTATCAGAAACTATTCTCTACATGGCTCAAAAACCTGAATCACAATTGATCGAAGACTTGACTTTGATGCCTTCTGGCGGAGCCTTTTAAACATTCTGTTTATCTGATTAATCTTAAAACAGTGATTTTTTTTAGTGCTATTTGAACCCGATTGAACAAGAGAATGTGATATAGTATATGAGCAATTAAGCTTTTGGAAGATACAGTTAATTAAGTTGCATACAATTTTCTGTTTAAAATTTTATGACCTCTACATTACCCAACGATAATATTAGAAACTTTGACGACCAGATTACTAATAAACTAATTTCTGAAATTATAAGAGACAGAATTAAGAATTCTGGTACAAGATTTAGTGCTAACGATAATATTTCTGATTTTATAAATCCTGGTGAATTAGAAATTTTAGAAAAAGAAGTAGCCTCAAGAGTTAAAGACTTACTAAAGTCCCTCGTAATTGATGTTGAGAATGATCATAATACTCAAGAAACTGCTGAAAGAGTTTCAAAAATGTATCTAAATGAAGTTTTTAAAGGCAGATATCATGAACAACCTAAAGTTACAAGTTTTCCTAATGACAAGAATCTTGATGAAATTTATACAGTTGGTCCAATTTCGGTCAGATCTGCATGTTCACATCACTTAGTTCCAATTCTAGGAGAGTGTTGGATAGGTATTAAACCTGGAAATAAAGTCATAGGACTTTCAAAATTTGCGAGAGTTGCTGATTGGGTTTTTTCAAGACCTCATATTCAGGAAGAAGCTGTAATGATCCTTGCAGATGAAATTGAAAAACTGTGTGAACCTAAAGGTTTAGGCATTATTGTAAAGGCCCAACATTATTGTATGAAGTGGAGGGGAGTCAAAGAACCAAATACAAGTATGATTAATTCTGTGGTGAGAGGCGATTTTAGACACGATTTAAGTTTAAAACAAGAATTTTTTGAGCTTGTAAAACAGCAGTCCGCTACTAATAATTACTAATTTCTTTTTAAAAACTTAAAAAGATCCTCTGTTTTTTTAATATCTTTTAAACCTGGAGATATTTCAATACTACTTGAAATATCTAATCCATCTGGTTTGAAGTCAGTAAGGATTTCATCAATCCATTCAATTGATATTCCACCTGCCAACCACCATGGTTTGCTAAATTGCAAATTCTTTAAATAAATAGAATTTATTTTTTTCCCTGAACCTCCATAAGTTTCTTTATTCCAAGAATCAAGTAGTATCGCATCTACAAAATCCTCAAAAGGTTTTATTTTATCTATGTCCTTTTCCGTTTTTATTCTGAAAGCCTTCCATAGGCCAATATTGGGAATTTTTTCCCTTATTTTTTTGCAATAATCAATATCTTCATCTCCATGTAATTGAATGATAGTTTCACTTGGGTTTCCTAAGAAATTTTTAATAATTAAGTCTATTGGACAATTTTGTACAACTGATACCCTCTCGATTTTTGGATAAAAATTTTCTAGGGTTTTAAATATTTTTTTCTTAATTTCAGCTGATACATACCTTGGAGACTCTTCAACCGAAATAATGCCAATAGCATTCGCTCCTAATTTAGCGACTTGAAGAGCTTGTTCTTCAGAAGTTAGTCCACAAATTTTAACTAAAGGATTAGTCTTGGGCATATCATTATCCTGCATGTAAGATTAATATTATTGCTAAATATAGCGGAGATTATTTTTGAGAAGTTGGCAAATTTTTAAAATATGGGGAATTCCCTTTAAAGTTCATCCCTATTGGTTTGTTATTCTCTTTTTATTCTCATGGAGTATAAGTAATCAGGTCAATTTATCTTCTGGCGATATCTACAATAATAAAGAAGCTTGGATTATAGGGTTTTTAACTTCTTTTTTCTTATTATCTTCAATTATTTTTCATGAGGTTTTTCATACTTTTGTTTCACTTAATCAGGGTGTAAAAATAAAAAAAATTACTTTTTATTTTTTAGGAGCAATTTTACAAATAGATAAGTATTGTCAAACTGCTTTAGGTAATATAAAAATTGCAATTGTTAGACCTCTTTTATGTTTCGCTACAGCATCTATCCTACTTTTAATTAGTAATAACAGTGCATCTCAAGAACAAATAGCAGTTAATGTAATTTCAAGAGTAGGTATATTTAATTTATTCTTAGGCTTCTTAAATTTGATTCCAATTGGTTCTTTAGATGGAGGGAATTTATTAAAAAGTATTATTTGGCATTTCTCAGGGAGTAAAAATAAAGGAAGAAATTTCCTCAATAAAGTAAATTTATTATTATCTTTTTTTGTTTTATTTTTTGGGATAATTTGTTTATTTAGATTTAACTTTTACTTTGGTTTTATTCTTTCTTTTTTGGGCTTGTTTGGAATTAATTCTTCAAAATCTGAAAGTCAATTTTTTAAAATTGAAAACATACTTAAATTTAGTAAAGTTTCTGAGATCAAATTAAAGCCTTTGAGGAAAATTGAATACGATTCAAATTTCTCAGAATTTAATAAATTAATAAAAAATAAGAAGGATGCATCGGATAAATATTTTTTTGTTACGAATAATGGTAGATGGACCGGTTTTGTTGATGAGAATATTTTAAAAACTGTTTCCTTAAAAAAATGGGAACGGAACTTTGTTGGAGATTTTAAGAAACCAATCGATAGTTTTGAAAGTGTATCTTATAACGATAAATTATGGAGAACTATAGAAAGACTTGAAGAAACAAATGAAGGTTTTTTATTGGTTCTCAATGCTGCAGATATCCCTTTGGGGATAATTGATAGGTCAAAAATTGGAAACTTTGTATTGAATAAATTAGGTTTTAATTTGCCTTCAGATATTGTTAACAAATTAAACTTTAAAAATCATTATCCCTTAGGAATTGAATTGCCGAGAATAATTAATTCAATGAAGCAGAAAGGAGATCTTTAATAATTCTTGTCATTAAAATTTTCTATTTTTTATTATCTATGGCAATATTTTTGAAATTTATATTTGATTTATTTTTCAGGAATGAATTTCTCAAATGTTGAACTATTTCATCATTTGTTAGTTTTAAATTTACTTTTGGTGGAGCTTCTTCTTTGAATAATTTGAACCACAAATCTCTTGAAGGATTTGTTTGAATTTCTCCATGTTGAAGGAATGCACCTTTTTTACGAAATTGAGCACTACCTATTCTCTTAAACCCATCCTGATCAACTAAATCGGAAATTAATGAAGTCCCAAAACAATTTGTTTTAATGCTTGATTTTCGTAAATTACCATATTGTAAGTTTAGACCTAATTCTCTAAAACTTTTAATTAACCAATTATTAACCATTTCATAACTTAAGACTTTATAGTAAGTTTTTTTAAATGTTAATGCATATGTTATGCCTCCTGAATGCAGAACAGCACCCCCTCCAGAGGGACGTCTAACAATATTAATTTCCCCATTTGATAATAAATTTTCCCAATGAAGAGGAATTTCCTTTTGGTGATAGCCAATTGAAAGCCAATCCCCAGTCCAATAGTAGAACCTCAATGTGAGAATTATTTCAGGATTCGAAATTGTCTGATCTAAAGAATTTAAATCTAAAGCCATTTGATCAAATCCAGGTAAATTATTTGTTGAAAAAATTAAAGCCTGATTTTCAATTCCCAAAATTAACTTTGTAGGTTTATTTATGATAATTTTCAATAAATTTTTTCTTTCAATTTGTTAATTACGTAACATCATTTTGTAATAGTGTTTCAAATCTTCTCTTTTCGGTGGAGAATATAGAAAATAATTTTTTTACCATGGAGCCAACTCAAACAATAAATCTTATTGCATTAAGCCTCATAGTTGTTATGCATGCAGGAGTTTTAGCATTAAGACTAGGAATTAGTTTAGGTAGGAACTAAAGTCTATTAGAAAATTTAAAATTTATAAGGTAATAATAAAGTAAGACTGAATTGATTTATTCAGTAAAAATATCAAGTACTTAATTTGTCAAAATCTTTTTATAAAAATAGTATTTTCATCAAAAAATATTTTGGGTCTGTATTTCTAAAAAGACAACAGAAACAGGATAATTTTGTATCATTGATTTTTTTAATTATAAAAATTAGCTTTTCCCTTTTAGCAATAATAAGCCTGATTAAGCTTGGCTATAGTTCTAAAGTAAGGTTGACCAGATTAAGGGAAATTGAAGAATCATTTTTATACGAAAAATATAGATTTAATGTTTTAACAGATAAGTTTGATGATTTATTCTCTTCTGAAGGTGAGCAAAGATTTATGAAGGATCAGGATCAAATAATTTCTAGGGACATTATCAGAGTAATATGGCGTTGATAAGGATGATCTTGAATCATTCTACTTTTCATTTTTCAATTAACTTTTTTGCTAGTGAGTAAGAACATTAAGGGTTTAGTCCTAATAACAGGAACAACTTCAGGAGTTGGATTAAATACTCTAAAACCTCTTTTAAGATTTGGATGGGAGGTTATAGCAGTTAATCGATCAAATAAAAGAGCTATAAAAATAGCTGAGGAATTCTTGACAAAAGAGGAAGTTAAAAATGTTCACTTTATAGAAATAGATCTTTCTAACTTGGATGATGTGAGAAAAGGTTGCGATGAAATATTAGAAAGATTTAAGAAGCCAATAAATTCTCTTATTTGTAATGCAGCAGTTTATAAACCGAGACTAAAGAGACCTGAAAGGTCTGCTCAGGGGTTTGAAAACTCTATGGCAGTAAATCATTTTGGGCATTTTCTTATGATAAACCTACTTATGGAAAATATTTTATCTTCTGAAAGAGAAATTGTTTTAAATGGCAAATCAACTGTATTCAAGCCAAGAATTACAGTATTAGGGACTGTTACGGCTAATTATTCAGAACTTGGAGGAAGGATCCCCATCCCTGCCCCAGCTGATTTGGGAGATTTATCTGGATTCAAAAATGGTTTTTTATCTCCAATAAGTATGGCGAATGGAAAGAAATTTAAACCTGGTAAGGCTTATAAGGATAGTAAACTTTGCAATATGGTGACCGTTCAGGAATTATCAAAAAGATATCCTGCAGAGAAGATTATTGTAAATTCTCTATATCCTGGATGTGTTGCTGATACAAAACTTTTTAGAGATACACCTTGGTTATTTAGATTCCTTTTCCCGATATTTCAAAAATTCATAACAAAAGGATATGTTTCACAAAGACTGGCAGGAGAGAGGGTCGCTCAAGTGGCAACTTATAAAGAATTTGCTAAACCATCAGTCCATTGGAGCTGGGGAAATCGTCAGAAAACTGGCAGAAAAGCTTTTTCTCAAAAGTTGTCAAAAAGAATAATTGATACGAAGACCTCTCAACAAACTTATGATTTAACAAGCCAATTGGTTGGATTAGATTAATTTAGACTAATCAAATCCTAATAAATCAAAAATTTCTCTATCTTTAAGTGGATTACCTTCTAAAGGTTCTACGTTTTCAAGCATATTTTTGGCAAGAGATAAATATTCATTTTGAACTTCAATAACATCTTCAGTTGGTTCCATTTCAAAAATGGTGCATTTTTTTAGTCTTGATCTTCTAATGGCGTCGACATCTTTAAAGTGGGCCATAGTTTTTAAACCTGTTCTTTCATTGAATTTATCAATTTGATCTGTGTCTTTTGATCTATTTGCGACTACCCCACCTAATCTGACTTTATAATTTTTTGCTTTTGCTTTAATTGCAGAGACAATTCTATTCATAGCGAATATTGAATCGAAGTCATTAGCAGTAACAATTAGACAATAATTTGCATGTTGCAATGGAGCTGCAAATCCTCCGCAAACGACGTCTCCTAGGACATCAAAAATAACAACGTCAGTATCTTCTAATAAATGATGTTCTTTTAATAGTTTAACTGTCTGACCGGTTACATATCCCCCGCACCCTGTCCCAGCAGGAGGACCTCCACTTTCAACGCACATTACGCCATTAAAACCTTCAAACATGAAATCGGTTGGCCTCAATTCTTCGCTATGAAAATCTACCTCTTCGAGAATATCGATAACTGTAGGAACCATTTTGTGCGTCAAAGTGAAAGTGCTATCGTGTTTCGGATCACATCCAATTTGTAGAACCTTTTTACCTAATTTTGAGAATGCTGCAGAAAGGTTTGATGATGTAGTTGATTTTCCGATGCCACCCTTCCCATATACGGCAATAACTAAAGCCCCTTCTTCAATATTTATTTTTGGATCTTGCTTTACTTGAACACTTCCTTCTCCATCAAGAGGTCTATTTATAGTACTTGTCATTTAAAGCTTAAAACACATTATTATTTATATTCTTGCAGCGTAAATACACATGAAATATGTTTCTAAACAAATATGTATTTAATTGTATTAAAAGTGGGAAATATGTTCTTATAACTGAATTTTTAGGATTAAATCTATTAGATTATGAGTGAAAATACTCATGACTTAATTATAGTTTATTAGTAAAAATTAACTGAAATATGCTTTGGCATCGTAAAGAGTTTCATCGCTTATCTCTGGAATTCCTCTCAAGATTGCGTATTTTTCAGTATTTGTTTTAACTTTACCTCTTACAAAAAATGGAACTTTTGTTAATTCAGCTCTACCAGATTCAGTCCAGATAATTCCTTCTTTACTATTTTTTTCTTTTTTTTCGTCAGAATTTAAAATGTCCTTTGTGTTTGTCGCTGTATGTCCTAAATGGCTTTGATGACCATCAACAAACTCAAAGTCATGTTTGAACATATCAATAAGATGCTCTTCTAAGCCCATCATTAGGGGATGTACCCAGTCATCAAAAATCACATTTGCTCCTTCCCATCCCATTTGAGGGCTATATCTTGCAGGAACATCTTGAACATGCATTGGAGTACTAATTACTGAGCATGGAATGCCGAGTCTTTTTGCACTATGCCTTTCCATTTGGGTCCCTAAAACTAGTTCAGGGGCGGCCTTTTTCATGGCATCTTCCACTTCTAGATAATTGTTAGTTATCAGAGCTTCTACATTAAGATCTTTTGCAGTAGCTCTTACTTGCCTGGCCATCTCCCTGCTGTATGTTCCAAGACCCACTACTTCAAAACCCAATTCTTCCTTAGCAATTTTGGCTGCTGCAATTGCATGTGTTCCATCACCAAAAATAAAAACTCTTTTACCAGTTAGATAATTAGAGTCAACTGATTTTGAGTACCAAGGAAGTTTTGATTTATTTTCTAATTCTTCTTTATTCGTTAAAGGAAGATCTAATTTCTCATGAACTTCATTTATAAATTCAATTGTATTTTTTATTCCAATAGGAATAGTATTCGTATATTCCATTCCAAAGTTCCGTTTAAGCCACTCACATGAAGCTTCAGCAATTTCTTGATAAAGACAGATATTTATTTCAGCATCAATTAGTCTTTCAATATCATCAGGACTAGCACCTAATGGAGCAACTACGTTTGTATCTATACCTTGTTCCGAAAGTATGCGTTGGATTTCGATTACATCATCTCTGCATCTAAATCCTAGTAATGAAGGGCCAAGTATATTAACTTTTGGTCTCCTACCTAATTCCCTCCACCTAAGGGGATTTATTTTGTCTGAAGAACTTACTTTTTCTTTTAAAAGGGTTCTTGTTAGTTGATAAAAGGTTTCTGAGGCCCCCCAATTTTCTTTCTTGCTATAAGCAGGTAATTCAAGATTAACAATCGGCATATCAAACCCCATCCCTTTCGCAAGTGCTCCAGGTTGGTCTTGGATAAGTTCTGCTGTACAACTTTCTCCGACTAAAAGAGTTTTGGGTTTGAATCGTTCAACCGCTTCCTTAATATTTTTCTTCACTAATTCAGCTGTATCGCCTCCAAGGTCTCTAGCCTGAAAAGTTGTATAAGTTACTGGAGGCCTTTGCCCCCTCCTCTCAATCATTGTAAAGAGAAGATCTGCATATGTATCTCCTTGGGGGGCATGAAGCACATAATGAATGTCTTTCATTGACGAGGCAATTCTCATAGCACCAACATGTGGTGGTCCTTCATACGTCCAAAGAGTTAATTCCATAGTTTTTAATGAGTTACTAAAGTTTTTGAAGTTAGTATTTGATTTCTTTTTAAAGGCTTGGAGAAGAGACCAGCCAAATCTGCGGCTTGATCAATTCCATGAATTGGACTGAATACCATTTCTATTGACCACTTAGTACTAATCCCCTCCGCCTCAAGTGGGTTAGCTAAACCCATTCCACAAACTACTAAGTCTGGATTAGATTCTCTCACTCGATCTAATTGTTTTTCTACATGTTGCCCTTCGACAATTTTTGTATTATCAGGTAATAAATTAATCTCCTCTTTCATTAAATCTTTATTTAGGTAAGGAGTGCCTACCTCTATAAGATCCATTTCGCATTCATTATGCAAAAATCTTGCCAAAGATATCTCCAGTTGCGATTCAGGAAGAAGAAATAATCTTTTCCCCTTAAGTATTTCTTTGTGAGATTCAAGAGCAAGTTTTGCTCTATTAATTAAAGGCGAAATAATTTCATGAACTTTAAGTTCACTAATTTTGAAAGCTTTCGCTGCAGCTAAAAACCATTCAGTACTTCCTTCGATACCAAGAGGAAATGGAGCCGAAATTATTTCACAACCACGATGTTTTAGGTCTCGAACGGTATCACTTAAATAAGGCTGAGTTAATAAAACTTTTGTATTTTTGCCAATCTTTGGTAATTCTGTTGATTGACGGGGTGGGAAGCTCTCAATATTTGAAATTCCTAAATTTCTAAAAATCTTTTTAAACCTATCCTCTACATTATTTGCAAGAGTCCCAACTAATAATAATTTCTCCTCATTTGATGACTCCATTAATGGAATTAAAGCTTTTAAGGCGCCATCCTCTCCTTGGGTAAAAGTTGTTTCTATCCCACTGCCAGAGTAATTAACGAATCTTACTTGACCTAAAAATCTTTTATTTAATTTCTCTGCGACAGTTGCAAGATCTAGTTTGATTACTTCACTTGGACAAGATCCAACTAGAAAAAGAGTTTTTATTTCTGGTCTTCTTGCAATAAGATCATTAACCACTCGATCTAATTCTTCATGAGCGTCAGCAAGACCAGCAAGATCTTTTTCTTCAAGAATAGCCGTCCCAAATCTTGGCTCAGCAAAAATCATAACTCCAGCAGCGCTTTGAATTAAATGAGCACATGTCCTTGAGCCTACAACTAGAAAAAATGCATCCGGCATTCTTCTGTGGAGCCAAACTATTGAAGTTAACCCACAAAAAACTTCCCTGGGCCCAGTTTCCTTATTAAATTCAACTTTACTCATTAAAAATTTTCAAGAGCTTATATTTCAAGCTTGCATAAACTTTTTAATTTAAGAAAGTAATTAATAAGTTCTCTTACAAAATGAACACATTTAAAAAACTTATATGAATGTTTAAATACTTAAATGAGAATTATGAAAATTATTTTTAGGGTATATTCTAATTTCTATAGAAGGAATTTCCTTGACTTGTTTTTGAAAGCTTCCATACATTTCTAGCTATTTTCGTAGCTAATAATCCTGCTCTTTCTAACTTAGATTTCCCGGGCTTTGCCCCAATTAAAGCTGTCACTTCTGAAGTGGTTAAAGGTGCTCCAGTATTTATAGCTAATTGCGTTAACTCCAATCTATCTCTAAGGTTCTTAAGATTTACTTTCTCAATTTTATCTTCTTCTAACCAGCTAAAAGATGGGTCTTTCTGAGATAGTTTTTGCATCAAGCTTAGGCTAACTAATCCAAGAGTTTGATCAGGAGTTAATTCTTTTTCAGTACCAGAAACATTTGGTTCTTTTTTTTGAGAAGTTCCCATAAAAATGCATATCTTTTACTTGAAGTTATCGTTTTGTGGTAAGCATGCAAGTAAATTTAATAGAAAAAATGAACCATTATCCGTTATAGTCGCCTCAATGGAACCAACTTCTAGCTTAAACAGAGGGAAACGAAAAAAAGGGAGTTCTCTAGTCACAGGATCTGAGGTGCAATCTCAGGCCAGTGGTGCTAGCTGTTTTATTACTACCGATTCAGAAAAGTCTCTGGTATCCAGACAAGCAAGTCAAGTTGAGCAAATTGAGTTAAGAACATATGTTTTTTTAGATTCTCTGCAACCTCAATTAGCCGCATATATGGGAACTGTTAGTAGAGGTTTTTTACCTATTCCTGGTGATTCATGTCTTTGGATGGAAGTTTCACCCGGGATGGCTGTTCATAGAGTCACTGATATTGCCCTAAAAGCAAGTAATGTAAGACTTGGTCAGATGATTGTTGAAAGAGCATTTGGATCTCTTGCTCTTTACCATAAAGATCAAAGCACGGTTTTACATTCTGGAGATGTTGTTCTAGATGCTATTGGGAGTGAAGTTAGAAAAAGAACAAAACCTGCTACGAGTTGGACTGAAGTTATTCGAGCAATTACTCCAGATCATGCAGTTTTAATAAATAGACAAAACAGAAGTGGATCAATGATTCAATCTGGAATGAGCATGTTTATATTAGAAACTGAACCAGCTGGTTATGTTTTAAAAGCAGCTAATGAAGCTGAAAAGGCATCTAATATAACTGTTGTTGATGTTAAGGCAGTTGGAGCTTTTGGTAGATTAACTCTCGCCGGGAAAGAAGGGGATGTAGAAGAGGCTGCAGCTGCTGCTATAAGAGCAATTGAAGAAATTTCAAATTATTGAGAATTTTTTAATTTAAACTTTTTTTTAACTTAAACCTATCTCTTTTTTTAAAAAAGGTGACATAATTTTTGCAGCTTTACCTCTACTACCTAATTTATTTAGTTGTGATTGTGAGAGCTCACCGTAAACACAATTAGCTTCTTTAACCCAAAAAATAGATTCGAATTCCCCATTTGGATATTTGGGGTTCTTAAGAATTTCTCCCCAGCATATTCCTGTTGTATCTTTAACTAAGTTTCCTGAGGGATCGCACAAAACCATACAACTTATAAATCTTGCACTCCTATAAGGACTATCAGAAAGTTCATTAATTAATTTTTTAATTTTCTCATCATTATTTTTGGCATATCGAGCAGAATAAATTCCTGGTCGACCATCTAAAACATCTACTTCAAGACCCGAGTCATCAGCTAATGCCCAAGTTTTTGTCTCTAGAGAAGCTGCCTTGGCTTTAAGTAGTGCATTCTCAAAATATGTTTTCCCAGTTTCTTCGACATTTAAATATTCTGGTTGCTTCTCAACCTTTAAAGACAAAACATCCAGCATCTCTGAAATTTCAGATACTTTTCTTTGATTGCCACTAGCAATAGTTAGAACTGGAAGGTTCAAAATAACAAATAAATTTATTGTGAATATTATCTTACTTCAAAGCTTGATACGGAGACAGGAAAGGTTGAACATTCCACACCTGTGTAGACAGGGCCTGTCTCGTACGGAAATAACATAATGTAAATTTTTTCTTAACACAACAGTATGTTTTGATGCACTAACTAATTTGCATAAGTATTGACATATCAATAGTACCAAGGGTGATAAGTTTAACTTATGAATGATAGAAAAAACATTAATGGAGATTTTGTCGAAAACGCTTGACTTATAAGTACTTAATGAAGCATTCTTCGAATTGAACATTCCACATTTAGTATTTAGTAGACAATGGCTACAGAAACAATGGGTATCGCTCTCGGCATGATCGAGACACGCGGACTTGTACCTGCAATCGAAGCAGCAGACGCAATGACAAAGGCAGCAGAAGTTCGCCTTATTGGTCGTGAATTCGTTGGTGGCGGTTATGTCACAGTATTAGTTAGAGGCGAAACAGGCGCAGTTAACGCAGCTGTAAGAGCTGGTGCTGATGCTTGTGAAAGAGTTGGTGACGGTTTAGTTGCAGCTCACATTATTGCTCGTCCTCATAGAGAAGTTGAACCTGCTCTAGGTAACGGTGAATTTCTTGGTCAAAAGGACTAATTAAGTAAAGCAAGATTTATAAATTTTGCACAATAATTATTTTCCCTACACAGACCTAAATTTATCCTTATGAGTAAGAAGTATGACGCAGGGGTAAAGGAGTACAGAGATACCTACTGGACTCCAGAATATGTACCCCTAGACACCGATTTACTAGCCTGTTTCAAATGTACAGGTCAGGAAGGTGTTCCAAGAGAAGAAGTTGCAGCAGCTGTTGCCGCTGAATCTTCAACAGGTACTTGGTCAACAGTTTGGTCCGAGTTACTTACAGACTTAGAATTTTATAAAGGACGTTGTTATCGAATCGAAGACGTTCCTGGAGATCCTGAAGCTTTCTATGCTTTTATTGCATATCCTTTAGATCTTTTTGAAGAAGGCTCAATTACAAACGTATTAACATCTCTTGTAGGAAACGTTTTTGGATTTAAAGCTCTAAGACATCTACGTCTAGAAGATATTAGATTCCCAATTGCTTTCATTAAAACTTGCGGTGGTCCACCAAACGGAATCGTAGTTGAAAGAGATCGACTTAACAAATACGGAAGACCTCTACTTGGTTGTACCATCAAACCTAAATTAGGATTATCTGGTAAAAACTATGGTCGAGTTGTATATGAATGTCTTAGAGGCGGTCTTGATTTAACGAAGGATGATGAGAATATTAATTCTCAACCATTCCAACGTTGGAGAGAAAGATTTGAGTTTGTTGCAGAAGCAGTTAAGCTTGCTCAGCGAGAAACTGGAGAAGTTAAAGGTCACTATCTAAATTGTACTGCTAACACTCCTGAAGAACTCTATGAAAGAGCTGAATTTGCAAAAGAGCTAGATATGCCAATCATCATGCATGATTATATAACTGGTGGTTTTACTGCAAATACTGGATTAGCTAATTGGTGTCGTAAAAATGGCATGCTTCTGCATATTCACAGAGCTATGCATGCTGTTATTGATAGACATCCAAAGCATGGTATTCACTTCAGAGTTCTTGCAAAATGTTTGAGACTATCTGGAGGAGACCAATTACATACTGGAACCGTTGTTGGAAAACTAGAAGGTGATCGTCAAACAACTCTTGGTTATATTGACAACTTAAGAGAGTCATTTGTTCCTGAAGATAGATCAAGAGGTAACTTCTTTGATCAAGATTGGGGTTCAATGCCTGGAGTATTTGCAGTCGCATCAGGTGGTATCCATGTTTGGCATATGCCTGCACTTCTAGCGATCTTTGGGGATGATTCCTGCCTTCAGTTCGGTGGAGGAACACATGGTCATCCATGGGGTTCAGCTGCTGGAGCTGCAGCTAACAGAGTTGCTTTAGAAGCTTGTGTAAAAGCCCGTAATGCTGGTCGCGAAATCGAAAAAGAGAGTAGAGACATTCTTATGGAAGCTGCTAAGCATAGTCCTGAATTAGCTATTGCTCTAGAAACTTGGAAGGAAATTAAGTTCGAGTTTGACACTGTCGACAAGCTTGATGTTCAGGGTTAACTCAAGTTTCGAAATTGAGGAGATTTATTCTCCTCAAACTTATTAAAATCTCGTTTTTACGAGTAATTACATTCACATTTTGATTAATTATGCCTTTCCAGAGCACAGTAAGCGACTATCAAACAGTTGCAACCCTGGAAACATTCGGTTTCTTACCACCGATGACCCAGGAAGAAATATATGACCAAATTGCCTACATAATTGCTCAAGGTTGGAGTCCAGTTATTGAGCATGTTCATCCAAGTGGATGTATGCAAACTTATTGGTCTTATTGGAAACTCCCATTCTTTGGGGAAAAAGATCTTAACTTGATCGTGAGCGAATTAGAGGCATGCCATAGAGCATACCCTGATCATCATGTAAGAATCATCGGATACGATGCTTACACTCAAAGTCAAGGAACAGCTTTTGTAGTTTTCCAAGGACGTTAAAGCTACTTTTCGTAGTAAATAACTTTCTCCATAAGAACTTAATTTTTTGGAGAAAGTCTTTTTAAAAAGTTTCACAATTGAAGGTTATGTCAATGAAAACTAGTAGAGAAATTGCATTAGAGAGAAGAAAAGCTATGAGTGATAGCGGAAAAAAAGCTGTTGCCAATTCTTCTACTACTAAAGACAGGGTTCGCACATCTGATGATATGCAAATTTCTGGGATAAAATCTTCCATTGATACAAATAGTACAAATACTGCGAAAAAACATATTCCAACAGCAAAAATGAATAAAAAATCCTTTTCTAAAAATTTATCCAGCAAAGAACTTGTAATTGAAAGAAGGAAAGCAATGTCAACTCATGGCAAATCAGCCATAAGTTCATCTGATAGAACTCGTACAGAAGCTAATAAAAAGATCCAAGTAAATGAAATAAAAATAACTTCAGATAAAAGCCCTGACTTATCAAATTCTGGTAATTCAGAGAATAAAGTTCTAAATACTAAAATTAAAAGAAGGGTAACTCAAAAAAGAAAACCTATCACCAATACAAGTAGAGATATTGTTTTGGCAAGAAGAGAAGCTCAATCTAAACATGGCAAATCAGCTTCTAAACAAAATAGTAGTGCAGCATCTTTAGCTAGAAGAGGAGATCCAGATTTATCAAGCAGAGAAATATCTCAAAGAGTTAGGGAATTAAGAAGTAAAACTGGAGCAACCTCAAAAAAAGGAAATGGTAAATGTAGACCATGTGGTCCAAATAAAAATGGATCAAAAATGAATATTGCTGATGCAAGTTGGAAAGTTGGTAAAAGTGAAACTAATTCTGGACAAACAGTAACTGGAACACAGGCTAATAGATCGTTAAAAACTACTGGTAATGAAGCTAGTACATGTAGAAGCGTCACAGGTACACAATATTTGGGATCCGAAGTACTTAATCAATTTTGCCAAAATCAACCTGAATATAAACAGCCAACTAGATCCTCAGTAACTTCAACATCAGCTGGAAATAAAGTCACAGGTAATGAGGTCGGAAGATCTGAGAAAGTTACTGGCGATGAACCTGGAACTTGCAAAAATGTAACTGGTACTGAATATAGTTCTGCAAATCAGTCAAAGGAATATTGTGGGGAAGTTCCCAAAAATCCCTCAAAGGTTAAACATAGTAATACAGCTGACGGATTAAAAGTATCTGGTTCTTTACCTGGGAGATCTGCACTTGTAACTGGAGATGAGTCAGGATCTGGTCATCAATTAACAGGCGATCAATATCTTGGTTCAGAAACTAATCCTAAAGGGAGATCTCATGAAAAAGTCGGGAAATATAATACATTAAATGGCAATGCATTAACTGGTACAGGAGTAGGGAGGTCTGAATTCGTTACTGGTAATGAACCAGGAAGCTGTAAAAATGTAACTGGCGATGAATATATTGGTTCCCAACAATACGAGTCATTCTGTAAATCCAAACCAAAACCTGAAGCAATGAAGGTTGGAGTTAGTCTCTCAAATAACGCTAATGAGATTAGTGGCACCTTAACTGGAAGATCTGAGAAAGTTACTGGCGATGAACCTGGAACTTGCAAAAATGTAACTGGGACACCATATGCTGGATTAGATCAAGTTGAGGAAAATTGTAATTCTGACTTAATAACTGAATTAAAAGATAAAGGAAAGATTTATTTAGGAGGTAGCTCAAATGCACGTCTTACTGGTATACAACCGGGTATCGGAGGAAGTATGACTGGAGCAGGCAAAGGTGCTTGTCTAAATCCAACAGGCACCCCTTATGTTGGCGGAGATCAGTTAGGTAATAATTGTTCCAATCATTCATCCGAAAAAAATTATGCCAATAGTGAAAGAAAAAATTCAAGCTCATGGGAAGAATTTTCTGTAAATTCTCCCTCAAGAGATAAATACTCTGATAAAAAAAGAGATGGTGTAACAGGCAATGAGTATGAAAATGGCTCAAAGATTACAGGCCCATTCGATATGGCTAAGGACACAGTAACAGGGACAGAACAATTTAGGTTTGATAAAAACAAAAATTCCCTACTTACCCCAAAAAAAGATTTAAAGGAATTTGATTCTTCAAAAGAGAGAGCACAATCCAGAATTACTGGCGAGGGTCAATCTGCTGGGTTGAAGATAACAGGGGATGATTGGGCAAGAGGAAACAGGGTAACAGGTACTGAAGGAGCTTCAGCAAGAAAAAGAAATCCTACAAGACCAGGCATGACGAGTGCAATGCCAGTGATGGATATAAAAAGGAATGATGAAATGAAAGAGCCAGATTTCTTGATAACTGGATCAAGTGGTAATACTCGTGAAGGACAACTTGTTACCTTTTCAGGTGGTGCACGAGGGTAATTAAATAATGCCTTTAAGAGGACTGGCAAAAGCCAAGAACTTCACATTGGGGCCTACAGCTCCAATGAAAACTTTTACGGAAAATATTCATACACAAACTAAAAAATCAAACGATTTAGGAAATTCTGGAAAATCTCACAAATTAACTAACAGTATCCAGAATGAAAATTTATATAGGTATGAAAGCAAAATAAAAAGTGATTTTGACGAAATTGTTCCAACTCTCAAGGAAATTGCTCGAATCCAACATCACGAAGATTTTATAAATAAGGCTCAGAAAATATCAAGAAAAAATTTGGGAATAGATTTACCTCTCCATGTATTAGATAAATCTTGGGTTAAACCTCTTGATATGAGAGCTTTATATGCATGGTGTGCTTTTAAACAACATGAGAAACTTAGTGATAATTTTTTTAAAAATGATCCTCTTGAAGGGGCTTCAGGAAGTAGAGGTGCGGAAGATTTTGAAAAATTTCTTTTAGATTGTGGAATACATTTACTTGATATAACTCCTTGTTCAGATGGAAGATTAGCTCATTCAGTTGCTTATGTAATGAGAATACCTTTTAGTTCAGTAAGAAGAAGATCCCATGCTGGAGCACTGTTTGATATTGAAAATACCGTTAATCGATGGGTAAAAACTGAACATAAAAGATATAGAGAGAATGTTCCTAATGAAGCTCATAAAGATACCAGGTACTTAAAAGTTGTAACTTATCATTTTAGTTCAGTAGATCCTTTGCATCAGGGATGCGCAGCTCATGGGAGTAATGACGAGTTAGCTGCAGCAGAAGGTAGAAATAAATTATATGCTTTCAAAGAGGCTGTAGAGAATAGCTTTTGCTGCGGAGCTTCTGTGGATTTAATGTTAATTGGACTTGATACAGACACTGATTCATTAAAAATACATTTATCAACTAGCGATGGCGGTATAGATTTAGAAAAAACTATTTCTACATTAGAAATTTATAATTCAACAATAAATTTTTCAAAAGAGGATGCGGAAAGAGAAATTTGCCAGACAATTTCTAAGCAATCTTCAAAAGATAAACTCAGTGGACTGGAAAAATTTACGTATAAATTAATTGTCAATAATATTTCTCAAATTGATTATGTTAAGAGTTTTCATAATGGTTCTTATGAAGATATTGGACATGCAGAGAGGTTTATTGGAGTAGGTATAGGTTTTAAAGAAGTACATCTCAGAAATTTAACTTATTTTGCTCATTTAGATACAGTCGAAGAAGGGGCTCCAGATTTAGATGTAGGAGTGAAGATTTTTACTGGACTAAATGTGTCTCAAGATCTACCTATTCCAGTAGTAATAAGATTTGATTACTCTGGCAAAGTACCCGGCGCAAAAGAGAGGGCAATAAAAGATTGTGAAAGAGTTAATAATGCGATATCAATTAGATATAAAAATTTAGTTGATCAAGGTTTGTTACATACTTGCTCTACTATTAGAGATAGGGACAACATTCATTCCGCCCAAATTATTGGAATGTCTTTAGATAAAAAAACAGAGGAGGCTCACTAATTATGTTAATTTGCAAGGTTGTAAAACCACTTGTTTCTACCAATAGGATTCCTGGTTTTGAACATAAACATCTACAGGTTGTTTTGGATGGTTCTTCAAGTAAGGTTGCGGTAGATGCTGTTGGTTGTAAGCCAGGAGATTGGGTTATTTGTGTTGGAAGTTCTGCTGCTAGGGAAGCTGCGGGAAGCAAATCTTATCCAAGTGATTTGACGATTGTTGGAATAATTGATCATTGGGATCCTGATAAGTCATAAAAAAGGAGGATAGAAATTGTGGAAATTATGAAGGTATTAGGAAGGATGGTTTGTACTCAAAGAGTCGCTGGCTTAGGTTATATGAATTTACGAATTTTAGAAAATAATAAAGGAAAGAAATTAGTTGCTGTTGATCCTGTTGGTGCCAGAGAAGGTAACTGGGTTTTTACTTCTAGTGGCTCTGCCGCTAGATTTGCTTGTCCTAATCCAGAAATTCAAACCGATTTAACTATTGGAGGTATTATTGATTATTGGGAGAGTGACTAAAAATTTTAACTTCAAAAATTTATTGAGTAACTTTGTTGAAGGTATAGTGTAATAAGTTTTGATTAAAAAATTTAATGTGGAATGAAAGAGAATCACCTTTAAGGATTGAAAAAAGATTTGAATTTGAGCAATACTCAAAAATTAGTAAATTCATGATGAAAATTGAGAAATTATGTAAAGAAAGGGATGTCTATCCAAATATCAGCTTCGGTAAAAATTTTGTAAGTCTTTCAATTTTTTTAGATAATAAAGAAATATCAGAAAAGGAAAAAAACTTTTCAAAGGATATTGATAAATTTTATTTAGAAGATTAGTTCTTTTTAATAATTATTTGGCTTTGCAATATCTCTTTTGATTAAAGCCATTAAATATGTGGGGGCTTTATATCTACCAGGTAGACATCTATTTAAAGTTTCAAGATGACTCCAACAAACTGTCTTTTCTATATCTTTAACTGAATTACCTTTTAAAATTAAGAGTCTTAGAGCTTTGCAAAATAAAGGATAACCTGCTTCTAGTTCATCTATATTAAGCTTTGCTGCTGACATAGATCAAAGATGAATTATCAACTAATAATCTATACAACTATGGTGCACAATTGGTTCATATTTCAAATTTCTCAATAATTAGAAATTAATCTAGAAATGCGACGCAATCTATTTCAACTAAAACTCCTTTTGGTAGAGATGAAACTTCCACACAGGCCCTTGCTGGAGGATTCTCTATATTAAAAAAATCACTATATATTTTATTGACAATTTGAAAATTACTTAAGTCCGTTAAGTAAATAGTTGTTTTTATTACATCCTCTATTTTGGCTCCACCAGCTTTAAGAACTTCTGCGAGATTTTTTAAAACTTGAATAGTTTCCTTCTCTATATCACCTAAACATGTTATTTCATTTAAAGCTGGGTCTATAGCAATTTGACCAGAACAATAGATAAAATCCCCAGCTTTTATTGCTTGATTATAAGGTCCTACTGGATCTGGAGCATTTGATGTTTTAATTACTTGTTTGGGGGACATTTGTTTAAGAAGATACCTATCTATTTAAACCCATAAATCTTTATTTGCTCTTAAAAAAGTAAATTCTTCTAAATTTTTTGCTCTTAAGAAAAGGTTTATTTTCATCTCTTCATCAAGTAAAAATGGAATTGTCAATTCATTAAGAGAAAGTTTTTTTTCAACTTCCGAAAGTTTATTTTTTATATCTTGATCTTTTGGCTTGAGATTCAATGCCCACAATATATTTGCCTTTGTATATTCATGTGCACAATATATGAGAGTATTTTTTGGTAAAGATTTGATTCTTTCTAGTGAAGAATACATTTGTTGATAAGTTCCCTCAAAAATTCTTCCACAGCCTCCAGAAAATAATGTGTCACCAATAAAAAGAACAGGATTTTCCCCATTCAAAAAGAAGGCAATATGTGAGCTTGTATGTCCTAATACTTCAATTATTTTTACTTCTTCACCTAAAATATTCAAAGTTTCTCCATCTTCTACAGATACATTTTGAAAAGGTATTCGCTTTTTTTCTTTGGAGGAAGCAATCACCTTTACATTTGGCCATCTTTCAATAAGAGACTTCGTCCCTCCAATATGGTCTGAATGATGATGAGTTTGCAAAATAGCTTCTAAGTGAAAATTGTTTTCATTTATATATTTAATAACTGGTTCGTGAACAGATGGATCTACAACCACAACGGATTTATCTTTTACCAACAACCAAATGACGTTATCACTTAAAACTCTAAGTCCGATTATATTTCGAGCTTTATTAAATTCCATTGTTAACTTAGAATGAAGAATCCTTGGAAGAAATTGATCTATGTTTACTATAGCTTTACCAAAAGGAGCTCTGTTAAAAGATTCAATTTCAACTTTTAAAAGAGCTGGGTTAGATTTCTCTGATGCGTTGGACGAAAATAATAGATCATTAACCTTTGAATCAAATTGCAAACGGGCAAAAGCTTTATTAGTAAGAAATGGAGATGTTCCTGTTTATGTAAGTTATGGTCAGGCTGATTTGGGTATTGTTGGGTATGACGTTTTACGAGAATCTGAATTAAAAGTCGCAAAGTTATTAGATTTAGGATTTGGTGGTTGTCATATGTCGTTGGCGGTTAAGAAAAATAGCAATTATTCAAAACCAACTGATCTTCCAGCGAATTGTAAAGTAGCAAGTAAATTTATAAAAACAGCAAGATCTTATTTTGAAGAATTAAATATTCCTGTAGAAATAGTTCATTTGACAGGATCAGTCGAGCTTGGTCCTATTACAGGTATGGCAGAGGCAATAGTTGATTTGGTGGCAACCGGAAAGACTCTTAAAGAGAATGGTTTAATTAAAATAGATGATCTTTATTACTCGACTGCAAGACTAATTGGAAATCCTTTATCTATGAGGTTAGATGATAATCATCTCAGAGATACTATTTTATCAATAGAATCAACTAATGCTTTATAGAAGATTAGCTAAATGTTTTTTAAAGATTTTAGAAGGATTAAAAAGTTAGGTAAATATTTAACTAAAGATAAAAAAACAATCTATCTAATCTTGATAGTTTTGTTACCTGTTTCTTTCTCTGGAGCAATTCAACCATTATTAGTTGGTCAAGCCATTACTATTCTAAAGAACGAAACTACAGATGTTTGGCTAAGTAAAACTTTCTTTGGGCAGTCAATAAATGCCATAATCTTAACTTTATTTATAACTGTATTATTCAGATTAGTTCTGCAGGGATACCAAACTTACAATATCCAAGCAGTGGGACAACGTTTGACAGCAAGAATAAGAAGAGAACTTTTTGATCATTCAATATCTTTATCTCTTAAGTATCACGATAAAATGCCTGTAGGGAAATTATTAACGAGATTAACAAATGATGTTGATGCTTTAGCCGAGGTTTTTGGTAGTGGGGCAGTTGGAGTCATTGCTGACTTCGTCAGTCTGATAGTAATTTCTTTGACAATGCTTTCAATTGATCGAGGGCTTGCCATTTTATTACTTTTGACTCAAATCCCAGTTTCATATTTTATTATTTGGCTTCAAAAACGTTATAGAAGAGCCAATTATCAAGTAAGGGAAGAATTGTCTCAACTCAACTCTGATTTTCAAGAGAATCTTCAAGGTTTAGAAGTCGTTCAGATGTTCAGAAGAGAGGCTTTTAATAGCAAGAAATTTTCCAAAACTGGAGTTGCTTATAAGAAAGCAGTTAATGGAACAATATTTTATGACAGTAGTATTTCGGCATTTATAGAATGGATTTCTCTTGCCGCAGTTTCCTTGGTTTTGGCAGTTGGAGGATATCTTGTTACTTCTGGAAATATTGGTTTAGGAACATTAACAACTTTTATTTTATATTCCCAAAGACTTTTTGAACCTTTAAGGCAGCTTGCAGAAAGATTTACTCAAATACAAGGAGGTTTAACAGCTGTAGAAAGAATAAACGAATTATTGGATGAAGAAATACAGATTAAGGACTCTACTTCCGCAAAACATTTTTTAGAAAATGCTAAAAATGTAAATAAAAAATTTAAGGGCAAAATTGAGTTCAAGAATGTTAATTTTTTCTACAACGAAGGAGAACATATCATAAAGAATTTATCTTTCAAGATCAATCCAGGAGAGCATGTGGCTTTTGTAGGGCCAACTGGTTCAGGTAAGACAACCATAATAAGACTATTATGTAGATTGTATGAACCTCAATCAGGCCAAATTTTAATCGATGATATAGATATCAAAGATATTCCTATTGCAACTCTTAGAAATATGTTGGGAGTAGTTTTGCAAGATACCTTTATCTTTAGTGGAAATGTCGCAGATAATTTAAAACTAAATTCGAATGTAGACAATCTTGAATTAGAAAATCTTTGTAACGAATTAGGGTTAGATAATTTGTTAAAAAAATTACCAGAAGGTTTGAACACCTTACTAAGAGAAAGAGGGGGAAATCTCTCTTCTGGAGAGAGACAACTTCTTTCAGTAGCTCGAGTAGCGATTAGAAATCCTGTTGTTTTAATAATGGACGAAGCAACAGCGTTTATGGATCCCTCTACAGAGGCTACTTTGCAGAAAGATCTTGAGAGAATTCTGTCAAAAAGAACAGCATTAGTAATAGCTCACAGATTAGCAACTATTGAAAGTTCTGATAAGATTTTAGTCTTAAAAGGGGGATCATTAGTTGAAGAGGGAACACATAGTGAATTGAGACTGAAAAAGGGTTTATATTTTCAGCTCTCTGAGCTTCAACAAAAAGGATTCGTGAATTTTTAATGATTTTTAGAAACCAAGGATCGTTAATAAAAAAATCAAACACTTTATCAAGGGAAGAGCTGATAGATCTCTATGGTTTAAATTCTTATGAGTTCACTCAAACAAATAAAGAAGAAATATTTGTATGTAGTAAAAATAAAGATTTAGATCTAATAGAACTAGATCAACTTTTGCAAACTGTTGGTTGGAGCAGAAGACCTATAAGGAGGGTAAAAAGAGCTTTAGATTTCAGTATTTTGGTGGTTGGGTTATGGCGTCATGATGATAAATTCCCCAGACTAGTAGGATTTGCAAGATGCACTGGCGATGGAATTCTAGAAGCAACAGTTTGGGATGTGGCTATTAACCCTGTCTATCAAGGACTTGGATTGGGGAAAGAGTTAATGAAATATATCCTAAAAGAATTAAAAAATATTGGAATTTCTAAAGTAACCCTTTTTGCTGATGCTGAAGTGGTTTCATTTTACAAAAGACAAGGTTGGATATTAGAACCAAGAGGCTCTAAATGTGCTTTTTGGTATGCAAATTAATCATTTTTTGTAGTAGTCAGAATATATAGATTTTAACGATTCGCCTTTTAACCATCTTCTTCTAAAGTGCCAGTTCTTAATTGCTTGGAGAAAAATATTAGTTCTTTCCCATTTTCTTGAACTTATAAAAATAGGTAAATTTAATTGTTTTAAATCTTTTTTTTTGTTTAATCTCCTTAAAAAATCTACATCTTCCATCAAAGGTATCTTTCTAAAACCATTATTCTTAAAATAGGTAGTTCTATGAATTATTAAACCTTGATCACCATACGGTTGTTTAAAAAATTTACTTCTAAAATTCACGAGAATTTCGAGGACTCTATAAATTATCTTTTTGTGATTAATTTTGAATTCAAAATAGTAAATACTATTCTTGTTTCCCTTTAAAAATGAGTTTATTTTTTTAAACCAATCATGAGTTAATCTTGTGTCTGCATGTAAAAATATGAGCCACTCTCCTTTTGAATTTTTAGCTCCAATATCTAATTGTAAACCTCGATTCCTTTCTTTGGATATAAATACTTTCGCTCCATAAATATTTGCTATATCAATAGTTTTATCTTCACTTCCACAATCAACAATTATGATTTCGCCCTCTTTCTGAATACTTGACAAGTCTGAAAGCAATAATGGCAAATTATTAGCTTCATTAATAGTTGGAATGATAATTGAGATTTTAGACAAGTCGATTACTTTCTATTTTCAATATCAATAATTGTATCTATATCTATTTTTTTATCTAAAAACTTATATTTTAATTTTTTAGAAGCAAAATTATCAATTGTATTTTGAAGAACATTTTCTGTCCCCCACTTTATGTTGATAAAAGGTAAATATATATGCGATGACATTATTTTTTCTGATAAACCAATAAGCCAATATCCTCCATCATTAGATGGTCCTAAAATAAGATCATTTTGTTGAAGCTCTTTTAGAGTATTCAATAAATCTTGATGGCATAAATCTGGAAGGTCAGTACCAATAAAAATAATATTTTTGATCTTATGTCTTGCACAAAATTTTTTGTTGATAATTATTTGCCTTTTCATTTTTTCTCCCAAGCAGCCTTTCCCCTGTAAATTAAATTTTTTGATGCCTAATTCTCTAGTCCATCTTTTACAGTTACCTACCCCCAAACCAGATATAGCAATAGAAATATCAATTAGTTTATTTTCTTGGAGAAATTTTGCGACTGAAATAGTGTGTTTGGTCATTACACTTTGAACCTTTGCAGAATTACTTTTACCTATATCTTTAGATAATCTTGTTTTGCATCTTCCAAAACCATGCCATTTTGCCATGATAATAAGTAATGCTTTATCCAATAATTTAGTGAAATTTAAAATAATTATATGCCTATTAAAAAATATAAAATTTATTTTTATAAATTTAGTCGATACTTTGTTAAATAATTTTAAATTTGTCGTGATCTTGTGATTTGATAATGGCCAATTATTAAATTCCAACTAGATTAATAATCTAGAGAATAAAACTTTGCAAGCAACTAATCCTATTTGGGCGGAAGTTCAACAATCACTCCAAAAAACTTTAAGTAAGCCTTCATTTGAGACATGGATAAGGCCTGCTAAATTTAATTGTTTTGAAAATGGCTTATTAACTTTAATCGCCCCAAATACATTTTCTAGTGATTGGTTGAGAAAGAATTATTGTGAAACTATTGAAAAAGCTGCAAAGGAAATCTGCGGTCATGATGTAAAAGTTGTTTTTAAATCTGAAACGAATACCAGCAGCGATTTAACAAATGAAGATAAACCTAACGAACTGAACGTTCATCATAAAACAAGATCTTTTTCTAGTAATAACCAAAATAATTCTTCAAAAAATCAATTCAAAAATCCTAATGGTTTAAATTTACGCTACGTATTTAAAAGATTTGTTGTAGGTCCAAATAGTAGGTTGGCTCATGCCGCAGCTTTAGCCGTTGCCGAATCTCCTGGGAGAGAATTCAATCCATTATTTATTTGTGGAGGAGTAGGTCTTGGTAAGACTCATTTAATGCAAGCAATAGGTCATTATCGAGTAGAAATAGATCCAGAAGCAAAAGTTAAATATGTATCTACAGAGACTTTTACTAATGATGTTATTAGTGGTATTCGAAGAGATGGAATGACAGCTATTCGAGATAAATATAGAAATGTAGATTTGATTTTAATAGACGATATACAGTTCTTAGAAGGCAAAGAGTATACACAGGAAGAATTCTTTCATACTTTTAACGCTCTTCACGAATCAGGAAGTCAAATAGTTATTGCAAGTGACAGACCACCAAATCAATTGTCGGGAATTCAAGAGAGATTAATTTCTAGGTTCTCAATGGGTATGACTGCAGATATTCAACCACCTGACCTTGAGACGAGGACAGCCATCCTTCAAAAAAAGGCAGAACAAGAGAGGATGAGTCTTCCAAGAGATTTAATTCAATTTATAGCAGGAAGATTCACTTCGAATATTCGAGAATTGGAAGGAGCATTTACTAGAGCTGTTGCATTTGCATCAATAACAGGCTTGCCAATGACAGTCCAATCAATTGCTCCAATGCTTGATCCGAATAGTGTTGGAGTAGTTGTTACTCCAAAACAAGTTATTAATAAAGTGTCAGATTTCTTTAAAGTTTCTACTGATGAATTGATCAGTTCAAGTAGGAGAAAACCAGTAAGTCAAGCTAGACAAATAGGTATGTATCTTATGAGACATGGTACGGATCTAAGCCTACCAAGAATTGGAGATGAGTTTGGGGGCAAGGACCATACAACAGTTATGTATGCTATTGAACAAGTTGAAAAAAAATTATCTATTGATCCAAATATTGCAAGTCAAGTTCAAAAAATAAGAGATTTACTTCAAATAGATTCAAGAAAAAATTTATAGTTTTACTAATAACTAGAAATGAAATTTATAGGATCTTGATCATATCTATGCCTGAAAGGTATCTTATCTATTTCATTGATATCACTAAGCGATTCAATTTTATTTAATGATTGCCTTAATAACCTTGCTGAAATAATTGGCATATCTCTTGGAACTGAGATTCTATTTTTTAAGTATCTTAGAGAGATTCCTGAAAGTTTTTTAGGGATTAATACTTCACCTGTGATCATATGGCTCAAAGCTGATCTCAATGATTCGTCAAAGGATTCTTTATTGTATGGGTTTACCTTTAGTAAATTGTCTTTATGCTTTATCACTCTTTTAAGAGCAATTGTTGCATAATATTTTGACTCATAATTTTGGTTTAATTCATAATTACCTAAACCCTCCCCAGTATCTATTAGCTTAGAGAAAGTAATCTGTTGTTCATTGCTTTCTTTATAGCATCCTCCCATTTGTGGGGGTAAATCATGAGAATGAGTATGAAAATCTCCTTGAGTGCCTCTATAAGCACTTGTCCCTTCAAAAAGGGTAAGCCAGTTATCTACATGACGATAATTAGATCTTAAATTAAACCCTTTATAATAAATAAGTGATGCATTCATTCTCTCCATATAGGGAATAAAAATTATATCTCCAACACCAGGCTCTATATCACCCGTGTTAGAAACTGATGGATCAACAAACCCTGATTTTGAGCTACTTAAGATTTCATCGAGTTTAGAAATGGATTCTTTAAATCTTTTTTTTCTAAAAGAGTTATCTATAAAATTAAAGCTTTCTCGGCAGAGCCAATTACACCAGGATCTGAAAATTTCTCTTTCTAACTCTCGAATTTTGATAAGGTGACTAGATGTTATAAAAGATCCAAGTGCTCCAAATTCATTTTCTAAAAAAGCTATGATATCGTCGCTTTCAGTTATAACTTGCCCTTTAAATTCAATTGCAGGTAATTTCCCCGATCTGACTTTTTCAAGGAACCAACTTTCTTTTTGGCCGTAGCAAAACATATTTATTTTCTTGACTCTGTATGGAATTTTCTTAAATTCAAGCCATAACCATATCTTCTGACAGTAAGGACACCAAGAATGCCTATCCCTATAGAGGGTAACTAATACATCATTTTCACTATGTCCAAATAATCTTAAATTTGCGTAGGAATTATTTATACCATGGACTCTATCAAGATCTTCAACTTCAAATTTATTTAAATCATCCCATGTCAAAATCCCATTCATTATTTGAATTAAAGCTATAAACTAACGTTATAATAATTGATTAAAAAAAGTCTTGGAATTTGAATTTGATTTAATTGTTGTTGGCGCTGGATCTGGAGGACTCGCGGCGGCTAAACGTGCGGCTAGTTATGGAGCAAAAGTCGCAATCATAGAAGCAAATCAAATAGGAGGAACTTGTGTGATAAGGGGATGTGTGCCTAAGAAATTAATGGTTTATGCAGCTAAAAGTAAAAAAAATATGGATTCTTCTGAAGGATATGGATTAAAAAATGAAGGTATTAATTTTGAATCAAATATTTTATTGAAGAATGTTAGAGAGGAGGTTTCTAGATTAAGTAATTTACATAGAAATTCTTTAAAAAAGTTGAATATAACTATTTTTGAAGGCTTAGGAAGATTTATTACTCAAAATGAATTAGAAATTATTTGTTCAAACACAAAGAAAATTAAAAACAAAATAAGTTCAAAAAAAATTCTTATTTCAGTTGGAGGTAAACCAAAGAAATTAAATATTCCTGGGGTAGATTTGGCATGGACTAGTGATGATATTTTTGAATTAGAAAAGTTTCCCAAATCAATATTAATAGTAGGAGGTGGATATATTGCTTGTGAATTTGCTTCTATTTTCAGAAATTTAGGTACTGAAGTAACTCAATTAATTAGAGGTCAACATTTACTTAATGGTTTTGATGAGGATCTTTCTTCATGCCTAGAGGAATCACCTACTTTTACTGAAATCAATATAATCTCCAATACTCAATTAAAGTCTATCAAGAAAGTAAATGGAAATCTGGAATCTACCCTAGACTCGGGAGATAAACTCCTAACTAATAATATCCTTATTGCTACAGGAAGAGAACCAAATCTTTTGCCTTTAAATTTAGATTTTTTAAATCTAAAGATGGATGGCCAATATTTAGATGTTGATGAACTTAATCAAACAAGCAACGCAAATATTTTTGCAGTTGGCGATATCATAAATAAACCAAACTTAACTCCAGTAGCAATAGAACAAGGGAGAGTTTTTTCGGATAATTTTTTTAATGACCAAAAAAGAAAAGTAAATTATGAATATATCCCTAAGGCCGTTTTTACTATTCCAGAAATTTCAACAGTTGGCTTAAGTGAGAAAAGAGCTAAAGAGATTTACTCTGAAAAAAATATAAAAATTTTCAAATGCAAATTTACCCCTATGTCTAATACCTTTAAAAAGAATAAATCAAAATGTATGTTGAAGATTGTAGTTCATAAGCTAACTGACAAAGTCCTAGGATGTCATATGTTTGGAGAAACATCATCTGAGATTATTCAAATGGTATCAATTTCATTAAATGCAGGGATAACAAAAAAAGACTTTGATATTACTATGGCTTTGCACCCAACTATCTCAGAAGAATTTGTGACTATGTATGGATAAAATTATGAATTAGAAAATTTTAATTTTTCTTGAACAATCAGAAATACTATAAGTAATGCAAAGTAAATAAATAAACCTATCCTTAATTCAGAAAGGAAGTTAAATCCATTCAGGAAAAGTATCTTATCGAGAATGTAGAAAATATAAAGATTAAGCAAAATAAATCCTTCAATTCTTGTGATTTTCCCTTTGCTCCAGAAAATTGGTAAGCATGCAAAGGTAGTTAAAACCATAAAAGGTAAGTCAACTTTTATTAGACTCTGTTCAATTACTAAACCTTTAAATCCTGAAAAAATACTGCAACTTCCAAGGATTAAAAGTTGATTGAGTAAATTACTTCCTATTACATTCCCAATCGCAAGATCTGTTTTGCCTTTAAATGCAGCAATTATTGAAGTTACTAATTCTGGTAAAGATGTCCCAGTTGCGACGATAGTTAAACCAATAACAATTTCATTTACACCCAAAAGAGTAGCGAGCGTTTGAGAACCATTTACTAAAATATTTGAACCAAAGCTTAAAAGAAATATTCCCAATATTAACTTTAGTAAAATATTCATTTTCCCTTTATAGTTATCTTTTAATTCTTCTATCTCTGGTTCAGCATCTTTTGTCTCCTCTCCTTTCTCATTGATGGTATTGATTTCCCATATTGTATTTAAGATTAAACAAAATATTAGAAATACCCCTGCTTGCAATGTTAATAAGCCTGTTGATGACATAGCCCAAACTGCACAAGAAATTGCCATTAAAAGAGGCACATCTCTTCTGACTATTCTGCTTTTTACTTTAAGAGGTGTTATCAATGAGCTTATGCCCAAAACAACGAGAACATTAAAAATATTGCTTCCAATTACATTGCTTGCCGCAAGCGAATCACTGCCTTTTAAAATTGAACTCAAACTTACCAACAACTCAGGAGAGCTTGTTCCAAGAGAAACAACTGTCAAACCAATTACTATTTGAGGTATTCCTAAAATTAAAGATAAAAATATGGCTCCTTGAATAAAGAACTCTCCTCCAGCAAAAAGTAGAACTACGCCTAAAAATATTTCTATTATTGGAAATAAAAAATCACTCATATTTAGGATTTAATTTAGATAATAAAAATTTTCATAATTGGTTAATAACTATCCTCGAATATCTATAATTTATTGTCAATTTTAATTTGCTGTTAAAATTGATTAAATAGAAAAAATTTTGAAGACTTTAAACATAATAAAACCTGATGATTGGCATTTACATTTAAGAGAAGGTCTTGTATTAAAAAATATCATTCAGTTTACTTCGGAATATTTTGGAAGAGCCATTGTTATGCCAAATACTAAAAGTCCCATAACATCAATCAATAGCGCTATTTCTTATAGGAAATCTATTGTTGAAGCGCTACCAGAAAGTTCTAAGTTTGAACCATTAATGACAATTTATCTTACAGATGACACTGATAAAGGGGAACTAATTAATGGTTTTAAAAATAATGTTTTTTTTGCAGCAAAATTATATCCTGCTAATGCCACAACAAATTCCAGTCATGGAGTTAGGAAAATAGAAAATCTATATAAGATCTTTGAATTAATGCAAGATTCTGGAATGCCTCTTTTAATTCATGGGGAAGTGACTGATTCTGAAGTAGATGTATTCGATAGAGAAGAAGTTTTTATAGATAAAGAACTTTCTCAAATAACCAAAAGATTTCCAAAATTAAAAATCGTTCTAGAACATATAACCACCTCTTACGCAGTGGATTTTGTGCAAGAAAATAATATTGGGGCTACTATTACTCCGCATCATTTGCATATAAATAGAAATGCAATGTTTTTTGGAGGCTTAAATAGTGATTTTTACTGCTTACCAGTTGCTAAGAGGGAAAATAATAGACTCGCTTTAAGGAGAGCGGCAACAAGTGGGAAAAAATGTTTTTTCTTGGGGACTGACTCTGCTCCACACCTTAGGAAGTGGAAGGCTTTTTGTGGATGTGCAGGCATTTTTAATTCGCCAGTAGCAATAGAAAGCTACTTAACAGTTTTCGAAGAGGAGGATGCTCTAGATAATTTTGAAAAGTTTGCAAGTTTGAATGGCCCTAATTTTTATAATGTCCCACCAAATAAAGAAAAATTAAAATTAGTTTCTAGACCTAACAAAATTAAAGAATATATTGATGTTGTTGAAGAAAAAAATATTGTCGGACAAATAAAACCATTTCATGCAGGTGAAACTTTACAATGGCAAGTAGAAGGAATAGTAAATTAAAAAATTAGATTTAATCTGACAATTAAAAGTGTAAATATTCCAATTTTTCTTGGTTAAATGGGTTACTTTCAGCTACGATTAGAAAGCGCAAATTCCTTTGGGAGTGTGGCGGAATTGGTAGACGCGCCGGACTTAAAATCCGTCGAGCGATTTAGCTCGTGGGGGTTCAAGTCCCCCCACTCCCATTATTTAATTATTTATTTTTAGTTCTGACGATAACTTCCAATAGTTGTTATGTTTTAACTAAGCAACCATAAATTAAAATGGAAAGTTTTTTCAATAATTCATTCGCTACTTTAATTGCTTATATCGGAATTATTTCTACCTATTTATTGGTTATCCCATTGTTACTATTTTACTGGATGAATAATAGATGGAATATTATGGGCAAATTTGAAAGATTAGGAATTTATGGCCTTGTATTTCTTTTCTTTCCAGGTTTAATTTTATTTTCTCCATTTTTAAATCTCAGACTAAAAGGAAGTGGTAAAGGGTAAATAATTGACTAAAGGAAAAGTTATACAAATAGGTTTATTTATTTCATTAATAGGATTAATTAGTTATAAATTTGCACCGCAAATTGGTATCGATAATTTTACAGCCACTACTCTATCAAGTTGTATCTTGATTTTGATTGTTATTACTTGGGTAACATCTTATGTTTATAGAGTTGTAAATGGAAAAATGACTTTTATGGAACAAAGGAAGCGTTATAGAAAAGAGTATGAAAAAGTTGTTAATGATAAACTAGAAACCAAATTCAACTCATTGTCAAAGGAAGAGCAGCAAAAACTTATGGAAGATTTAGAGAAAAATCCATAAATTTTTCATAGAAAAATATCTAAAAATTATGAAAGATAACAAAATGCAAATTACTAAAAATGAATCTTTATCTAAGGTAGATGAGATGTTTTGTGAGTTAAAAAATAAAAAAAAATTTGCTTTAATGCCTTTTATAATGGCTGGGGATCCCAATATTGAAATAACGTCTGAGATCTTATTAAAGTTACAAGAAAATGGAGCTGACCTTATTGAATTAGGTATCCCTTACAGTGACCCACTTGCAGACGGACCTGTTATTCAAGTGGCGGCCTCTCGCGCCTTAAAGTCAGGTACTAGCTTAAGAAAAGTAATTAAACTTTTAGAGTCTTTAAAAGGTAAATTAAATATTCCCATCATCCTTTTTTCTTACTTAAATCCATTACTATGTTTTGGCTTTGAAAAGTTTTGTGAGATGGCATCTAATGCTGGAGTTTCTGGACTAATAGTTCCTGATCTCCCTTTAGAGGAAGCTTATAAATTTTCTAAAATAGTTAGTAACCATTCTATGGACTTAATTTTATTGGTAGCTCCAACTACTCCTTTTGAAAGAATGAAACAAATATCAAATCATACAAAAGGCTTTACTTATTTAGTAAGTGTTACAGGTGTCACTGGTGAGAGAAACAAAATGGAAAATAGAGTAGAAAATCTTATTGCTAAATTAAAAGATGTAAATAGCAATCCAATTGCTGTTGGTTTTGGAATATCCACTCCAGAACATGTTAATAAAGTTCGTGAGTGGGGAGCAGATGGAGTAATTATTGGGAGTGCATTTGTAAAACGAATTTCTAGTTCAAGTGAAAAAGATGTTGTCGATCATGTTGGTGAATTTTGTAAAGAAATGCGTTTAGCTGCTGATCAAAAAAAATAAATACAAAGATAATTTATTAATTAAAAGAATTAATTATAGAAAATTAATTAAAAATGATATATTCAATTTATTTTTGTTGTCTTTAAGATTCTTCTGTAGGTAATAATCTGATTTGTTTTCTTCCGAGCTTAATTTCGAATTCATCACCTGCTTTTAAATCAAGAAGTGCTGTATATGCTTTCCCAATCAGAAGATTTCCATTGCCTTGAACTGTAGCAATATAACTAAGTTTTCTTCCACCTTTTCCAATACCTGCAACTCCAGAATCACCAAGATTAACCCCTTTTGCTTCTAAAAGTGCTTCATAAAATGCGGTAAAGTTTAAGCGTTCACCTCCGTTTTTTTTAGTGGAAACATATCCACAGGCGCGAACTAGGTCAGATTTGCTAACATCACCAAGTTCTTTAACTTTTGCAAGGAGATCGCTACCAGTTAGCATAATTAATTAAAAGAAAGTTGTATTAAATAACATAGCAATCTGCGTGTAATATATGCAATTATTAAGTATCTATTCATTCTATTATTTATATTTAAAAATGGAAAAGTTTGTAGTTTTTGGAAGGTACTGTGAAGATGCAATTATTAAAAGGGAACCATTTCGAGAACAACATCTTAAGAGACTTAAAAACTTAAAAGATAGCGATATTTTAGTTACATTAGGGCCAACAAAATGTACCAAATATTTGTTTGGAATTTTTAATGCTAATGATGTAAACGAGTTGAAAGATCTTATTGAGGAGGATATATATTGGGAAAAAGGTATATGGATTAATTATGATATTTATCCCTGGATTCAAGCATTTTAAATATGATTTACGAAAAAATTTAGTAATTATTAACTATTTATTAAAAGAATTAATTTAACTTAAAAATACATATTATTTTTGCTTTAATAATTCAATTATTTATCTTATTTAGGAGTTAAAACGATATTTATTTAAACGTTAGTTTTAAGAGGTTATATCATTTTTAATTAAAAATATATTATTTTAAATAATATTTATTTACTAGTATCTTGATTTATCTGGTTTACTAATGAGTCGATATCTAATTGATTATATGGTGGTGTTTGTTTTGTTTCTAGATAATCGTTCTTGATATTGTTTAACCATTTTTGCTCAATCTTTATAAGATTTTTTGCAATATTGAACATGCCGCCTTTTTTATATAATTCTTTAATTTTGAGAATAATCTCGGAGGTTCTACTCGATTTAATATTTAATTCATTTGCTAAGTCTTTTTGGGTAAATCCATGCGATTTTAACCAATCTTTAATGAAGGAGACGAGTTCTTTTTCTTCCTGTATAGATAATTTACTCATTCAATAAAAAGGAAATAACTTATTAAGCTTATTCTCTGCTCTTGCTCTTATTGAAGGAGTCATGTATTTGCTCCATATACTGAGTACTGCTGTGAGGGCTACAAAATCATCACTAAAACCAACTAAAGGCATAAAGTCAGGGAAAAGATCAAATGGCATAATCAAATATGCTAGAGCAGCCATTAATGAAACTCTTACTTGTGCTGGAGTATAAGGATCTAAAGCCATCTCCAAAACTTCTAAGGCAGGCTTGGCAATTGTTCTTCCTGCTTTAATAAGAATCTTGATAATGATATTTTCATCAAATGTTGAACTCTCTAAAACTTCAGCATCATAGATTTTTTCTTGGGTTTTGTAATTCTCTTTCATCCTTATAAATGAAATTTAAATATTTTTAATGGAATTTTTAGCTAATACTATCAACTAATCCATTCTGTATTCCTGCTTTTCTAAGTTTTCTTAAAGCACGTTGAACAACTTGTCGGCAATATTCCCTGCTACAACTCATATGTCTTGCAACTTCAGCTAAAGTTCTCCATTCATTTGAGCCGTCTAAACCAAATCTTAGGCTTACTATCTTTCTTTCTTTCTCAGTTAAATTTGCTTTATCTAATAACTTCCAAGCCGAGGCTGTCCTTTCGGCTAATTCGGCTAATTCCATTGGGGGAGTTTGATCACTTGGAAGAATATCAACTAACTCGGAAGGATCTGATTTTGATTTAACAGTACCTTGGAGACTAACAGTGATGCTTCTCAATTCACAAGAAAGGAGTTCGTCAATTTCCTCTTTGGTTATTTTCATTTCTTCAGCTAGCTCATCACTAGTAGGTGGAATACCCTTAAGTTGCATAAGCTTTGATTTTGCTGATCTTAGTTTTGTAAGTTTTTCATTAATGTTAACAGGGATCCTTATCGTTCTACTTTGAGTTGACAATGCTCTATTTAAACCTTGCCTAATCCACCAATAAGCATAGGTAGAAAATCTATGTCCTCTAGACGGATCATATTTTTCTACGGCCCTTGTAAGACCTAATGTCCCCTCCTGAATTAAGTCCAGTAATTCTAATCCTTTCCCTTGGTATCTCTTGGCAAGGTTGACAACTAGTCTTAGGTTGGCTGTTATCATCTCGTTTTTAGCTTTTTCACCAATTTTTATCTTTTTTCTCTCAGCTTCGGAATATTCACAAGCGGGGCCTTTCCCTCCTGCCTCTTGACATCTATTAACAAGTACAACCATTTCTTGGACTTTTCTGCCCATTGTGAGTTCTCTTTCGGGAGTCAAAAGTTGATGACGACCTATTTCACCAAGAAAATCGCTTAATGAACTCACGATTTACCTCATTGTTGATATATTTAACTTATAGTCAATTCAGTAATAAGCCATACATGTAATAATTAATTAATAATTAATTAATAATTAATTAATAATTATTAATTAGTTAATTAACATTATTTTTTAAAATTTTTAGGTTAAAAAAATTAAAAATTATAAATTTTAATTATTTAATTTTTTCTTCTTGATTCTAGAACAGCAAGTACATCTCTCCACTCAACGCCTTTATGCATAAGGGCTACTTGCAGATGATAAATTAAATCAGCAGCTTCATTTGAGATTGAATTTTTATCATTATCTTTGCAAGCCATTATAAATTCTGCAGATTCCTCTCCTATTTTTTTCAAAATAGTATTACTACCTTTTGTTAATAAATGATTTGTGTAACTTTTTTCTGATGGATTTATTGATCTTTCGTTAATTGTATTGAATAATTCAGAGCAAATATTTGAGAAGGGAGTTGTTTTTTTCTCTTTTTTATCACTTTGATTAATTTTGATTTCGTTGAAAAAACAACTTTTTTCCCCAGTGTGACATGCTCCTGAACCATTTTGTTCAATCAAAAGGATTAGTGCATCATTATCGCAGTCGAATCTTATCTCCTTAAGTATTTGGGTACTTCCACTTGTAGCTCCTTTTCTCCAAATTTCGGATCTTGATCTACTCCAATAATGAACGTTTTTGGTTTCAAGTGTCATTGTCAAAGATTCTTTGTTCATCCAAGCAAGCATAAGAATTGATCCGTCAAGCCAATCTTGTGCTATTGCAGGGATTAATCCATAATTATCAAAGCGTAGATCCTCTATCGAAAAATTAGTTGAATAAGTCATTATGTTCGTTATGTTAAATCCTACTCAATGTGTTTTATTAAAAATTATCCTAACAGTTAATTGATGTATATTCATTCTCTGAAATTTTCATGCAGCAAAAGTTACGAGGATTTTCCCTGTTCACATAGGCAATGGCGCCATGAAGGCCACTGCAGATTTGTGCATGGATATTCAAGATCATTCACCTTTTGGTTCACTGCAAAAAAATTAGACCTAAATGGTTTTGTTGTCGATTTTTCAAGTCTAAAGCCCCTAGAAAATAGACTAAAGGAGCAATTTGACCATACTTTTCTAATAAATAAAGATGACCCTTTGCTGAATTACTGGGAAAAATTACATGACTTAGATGCTTTAGATCTGAGAATTATGGATAATGTGGGAATGGAGTTCACCTCTGAATTAATTTGGAGATGGGCTAATGAATACTTACAGGATAAGGATAAGGGCAGAACATGTTGTTGGAAAACAGAATCAAAAGAAAATAAATCGAATAAAGCAAGTTATGAGGAAATTCCTGATTGGTTCAAATCTTAGATTAAAGTTGTTAATTTTAAAGTCATATAGGATTCTTTAATTAGATATTTAATCAACATTTATCTCTCCATTAACCAGATAAATATTAATCTCGTCTTTATTAAGGTAATGATTATTCAATATATTATTTGAAATTTTTGTCTCAATTTGTTTTTGAATAATTCTTTTTAAAGGCCTTGCACCATAGGCATGATCGAAACTATTTTCGACAAGTTGGTTAATTGCTTCATCCGTAATTTTGAATTTTAAGTTTTTTTTGTTAAGTCTTTTTTCTAAATGTTGAAGCTGGATTTTTGCAATTTCTTTTATGTCATTTAATTCTAAATTATTAAAAATAACTATTTCATCAAGTCGATTTAAAAACTCAGGCTTGAAAAATTTTTTAATTTCATTATCTACAACTTTTTTAATTTCATTTGTATCTTCTTTTCTAACTGATAAATCATTTATTGATTGACTTCCTAAATTACTTGTGAGAACAATGATTGAATTTTTGAAATTGATTGTACGACCTTGACCATCAGTAATGATTCCATCATCAAGAACCTGTAAGAGAATATCTAAAATATCTTTGTGAGCTTTCTCTATTTCATCTAGGAGTATTAATGAATAAGGATTTTTGCGTACAGCTTCAGTTAGTTGACCGCCTGATTCGAAACCTAAATATCCAGGAGGCGCACCTATAATTTTGCTCACTGAATGCTTTTCCATATATTCAGACATATCCAGTCTTGTAATTGAAGAATTTGAATCGAATATTATTTTGGCTGTTACTTTACTTAGCTCTGTTTTCCCAACACCAGTTGGACCTAAAAAGAGAAAACTGGCTAATGGCTTGCTTGGATCATTTAGACCAGTCCTTGATCTCTTAATGGAATCTGCAACTGCCCTAATTGCACTATCTTGACCAATAATTTTTTCTTTAAGGATTGACTCGAGGCTCAAGAGTTTATCTTTTTCTGACTGGTTTAAGTTCTGTACTGGAATAGAGGTCCACTTTGAGACAACTTCTGCAATATCATCAAAAGTTACCTCTTGTCTTAAAAGACTTGTATCTCCATTTTTTTGAGAATTTACTAGGGACTCACTTTTTTCTTTCAATTTTTTTTGCAAAGAATTTAAAGTTCCAAATTCTAATTCTGCTGCTTTGTTGAGGTCAAAACTCCTTTTGGCTTGATCTATTTGCAATTGAACAGATTCAATTTCTTCTTTTATGGTGCTAATCTCATCAATTTCATCTTTTTCTTTTTTCCATTGAGCGCCTAATTCTGCCTGTTTATCTTTAAGGGATATAAGTTCATTATTGATTTTTTTTAATCTTTCTATAGAAAAATCATCCGTTTCTCTTTTTAAAGATAATTTTTCCATCTCAAACTGTAGAACTTTTCGATCAATTTCATCAATTTCTTCAGGTTTGGAAGTTATGACCATATTTAATCTTGAGGCTGCTTCATCGATTAGATCTATTGCTTTGTCAGGAAGAAATCTATCGTTAATATATCTTTCGCTAAGGGTTGCAGCAGCAACTAAAGCATTATCAGAAATTCTCACACTATGATGAACTTCGTATCTTTCTCTCAATCCTCTTAAAATTGATACAGTATCATCTATTGAAGGAGCATCAACTTTTATCTTTTGAAATCTTCGTTCTAAAGCAGGATCTTTTTCTATATTTTGTTTATGTTCATTAATAGTTGTAGCACCAATACATCTAAGTTCTCCTCTTGCAAGCATTGGTTTTAATAGGTTGCTTGCATCTAAAGAACCTCCACTAGCGCCTGCACCAACTACCGTATGAATTTCATCAATAAAAAGAATAATCTTACCGTCTGATTCTTTCACTTTCTTTAGAATATTTTTTATTCTTTCTTCAAATTCTCCACGATATTTTGCTCCAGCTAAAAGTGAACCCATATCTAATGAAATTAGTTTCCTATCTTGTAGCGCAGAAGGTACATCGCCATTAATAATTCTTTGAGCTAACCCTTCTACAATGGCTGTTTTGCCAACCCCAGGTTCTCCAATAAGAACTGGATTATTTTTTGTTCTTCTACTCAATATTTGAATTGTTCTTCTAATCTCTTCATCCCTACCAATAACAGGGTCTAAAATCCCATCTCGTGCAGATTGAGTTAGATCAATACCATATTTTTCCAAAGACTCATTAGAACTATTAAATTCATTTTTTACTGCCGGATCTGACTTCATTTTCTTTATAATTTCAAGAAATTCTGGAATACCTTTTTGATTTAAAATTTGAAATCCATATTTATCATCATAAGTGAAACCGTAAACTAAGTGTTCTGTTGATATCACTACATCATTTAAAGTATTTTTAATATCATTCGCCTTCAAAAATATTTTGTGAAGAGTATCACCAATATATAAATTATCTTGTTTATTTTTCATTTTTGCCTTCGCATTTAATGAAGAAATTATTTCCCTCTCAAGATCTTTTAGATTTACATTATTTTTTTTAAAAATCTTTTTTGTAATATTGTCATCTTTTATAAGAGCTAATAATAAATTATCAGAGTCTACGTTTTGTTGATAATTTTTATAAGCAATTTCTTTGGCAAAAATAAAACAGTTCCAAGCAGAATTTGAGAATTCGCTTGGAACTATTTTCATCAATCAAAATTTGGGTATGACAGTAATAAATATTAAGTCAAAAAGGGTGTTTAACTATTTAGAAGATTTATTCAACAATAACTTTACCTACCATTCCAGCGCCTCTGTGTGGCTCGCAATAGTAATCATAAGTTCCAGCAGTATCAAATGTTTCTTCCCAAGACTCTCCTGGAGCAAAAGCTAGGTCCGCATGACTTAATTCCTCATGCCCATCAAAAACAGCATTGTGAGGGGCAAGTTTATTATTGACGAATTTAACTGTATCACCAGCACTAATGGTTACTGTACTTGGTTCAAATGCAAGCATTCCAGCATCTGTTCCAAGTTTTACTTCAACAGTCTTAGCTGAAACTGATGAAATACCTAGACCTAGAGTTAAAACTATTGCAAATAACCCTGCAAAGATTGAACGTAACATAATAAAAATTTGCTTATCTATACATATTACAAGGCTTTGGTAACCTAACTGCGAGAATTTTAATTGTTATTACAGCTTGGTAACTTTGATAACCTTAAAATATCATTCAGTGACTTGGCATAACTTTTAAGTTTAAAAGTCTCAGGATTAGTGATGGGGACATGATTAAAGTCATATTTTTTGATACTGAAGCTATCCCAAGGAGTAGTTTGGATGGGGAGAATTCTTAATAATATTTTTAGAATTTTTTTTGTAAGCGGTATCGCAAAAAATCTCCTCATATTATGTTTCTTTAAAAGTGTAATTATGGCATCATCAATTGAAATGAATTTTTGACCTAGCACAAATTTTCTAAAGCCTTTGTATTGCTCTTCTTTATGATTTTTAATTAGAAACCCGCAAATCTGGGCGATATCATTTGCGTGTATAAAGTGAAATTTAGAATCGAGTTTTAAAAATCTTGCTAACCAAAGCCATTTCCCAATTTCTTTCAATCCACTAGTTAAATAACTCACAGGATATTTACTTTTTTTTCCAAGATTCCCTCCAAAAACCAAGGTAGGGAAAACAGCGAATGTTTTTTCTGCAAATGAGCTTTCTCTAAGTCTCTGGAAACATTCATATTTTGTTTGAATGTACTCTGTTCCATAAATCAATGATTCCCTCATTAATTCTGTTTGGGTATCAAGAATACTAGCTGTTGAAAAATAAATAATCTTTTCTAACTTTTCAATATCAAGCATTTCTAGTAATTCTTCAAAAGCTTTAATATTTACTTCATAGGCTCTTTTTGGATCTCCCCAAGCTGTAGCAGTATGTATTAGGTAATTAATTTGACTAATTTCCTTTTTATACCTATTTGATTCCCTGATATCGCACACCATTAACTTGACTTTTTTATTTTCTTGAACAGAAATTGGTAACTTACTTTTGTCTCTTACCATGAGATAAAGCCTGAATTTTGTGTTTTTTAAAAACCAATCAACTAAATATTGGCCAACACATCCATTCGCACCTGTGATTAATAAGTTTTTATATGCCAAGACTTTGACTAGTAAGTGAGTTTTTTTCCATGTTCAAAAAATGTTTGAGCATTTTCTTCTGGAGTCCCAGGTAAAATCCCATGACCCAAATTAAGAATATATTTCCTGTCTTTAATTTTATTGAAAGTATTATCTATCCTTTCTTTTATTGATTCTTTGTTTCCGAATAAAATGCCAGGGTCAACATTACCTTGAATTCCAATCCCCCTGGGGATTCTTTTACAAGCCTCTTCAATATCTACTGTCCAGTCTAATGAGATTATATCTACTCCAGTTTTTGCCATTCTTTCTATGACACCAGCACTTCCTGAAATGTAAAGAATTATTGGTGTTTCAGGGTATTCCGCTTTTACAATTTCAACAACTTTTTTTTGATACGGCCCAGCAAAGATATCGTAATCTTGTGGGCTTAGTTGGCCTGCCCATGAATCAAAAATTTGTACTACTTGCGCTCCAGATTTTATTTGATATTTAAGATATTCACCAATAGATTTTGCAAAATGATCAAGAAGTTTATGAAGTAAATCTGGTTCATTAAAAGCCATTGATTTTATTAAAGAATAATTTTTACTGCTTTTACCTTCAACTACATATGCAGCAAGAGTCCAAGGTGCGCCAACAAAACCTAAAACTGTTGCCTCATTATTCACATCTTTTTTTAGTGAAGAAAGAACTTGCCCAACAAAACTTAAACTCTCACTTGGATTTAATTCTTTTAAATTTTCTACCTGGTTAAGAGTTCTTATTGGGTCCTCAATAATTGGACCTTTACTTTCTATTATTTCAAAATTTATGCCCATCCCTGGAAGAGGTGTGAGAATATCTGAAAAAAGGATCACACCATCCGGTTTGAAAGCATGAAAAGGCTGCATTGAAATCTCATATGATAGTTCTGGATTTTCAGACCTCTCTCTAAAGCTTGGGTAACGCTCCCTTAAATCTCTATAGATTTTCATATATCTTCCTGCTTGCCTCATCATCCATACTGGAGGCCTATTTACTTTTTTACCTAATGCGGCAGAAAGTAGTAGTGGTAAATCTTGACCCATTTTTCAATTCGATATTTTAAAAAAAAATTAAAATCCAACTTAAAAATCTTACAATGTAAAGCAGAGCAAAAGCGTTATATGAACATTTATATGAAGCACTAAGTTAAATGAGCCTTCTTATTTTTTTGATTGATGTTTGAAGATACTCACGCTTAATGGGGGCAAAGCAAGTTCTAGAGCATTTTGATAATCATGAATATTGTAATTTATAGTTTCTTTACCCCCCATATTTCCTTTGTTACTGCCCCCGTATCTAGAGCCATCTGAATTAAATATTTCTTTATAGAATCCTTCCACAGGAACACCTACTTTGTATGACCCATGAGTATTAGGTGTAAAGTTAGCAACAACAACAAGCCACTCATTGGTATCGTTTTCTCTTCTCATGAAACTTATAACCGAATTAGATTTGTCATTACAATCAATCCATTGGAATCCATAAGGATCAAAGTCATTTTTCCATAATGCAGGTTCATTTTTATAAAGAACGTTTAGGTCATCAATCAAGTTTCTGATACCTTTATGAGGCTCAAATTCTAGTAACTCCCATTGCAGATCATCCCAAACATTCCATTCTTGTCTTTGCCCAAATTCCATTCCCATAAATATCGTTTTTTTACCAGGGTGGGTCCACATATAAGTTAGTAATGCTCGAGTATTTGCATATTTCTTCCAGTCATCGCCAGGCATTTTATGCAAAAGATGACTTTTCCCATGAACAACCTCATCATGACTAAGTGCAAGCATAAAGTTCTCTGTATAGTTATATGTAATTGAGAAAGTTACACTATTTTGATGGAATTGCCTAAACCAAGGATCTATTTCAAAATAATCAAGCATATCGTGCATCCATCCCATATTCCATTTCAAGTTAAACCCTAACCCTCCCATGTCAGTTGGTTTGGTTACCATTGGCCAAGTTGTTGATTCTTCAGCGATAGAAAGTGCACCTGGGAAGTGTTGGAAGAGTACATGATTAGCCTGTTGAAGAAATTTAACGGCTTCTATATTTTCATTCCCACCATTTTCATTGGGTATCCATTCTCCATCTGGACGTAGATAATCTCTGTAAAGCATTGAAGCTACAGCATCTACTCTTATGCCATCAATATGAAACTCTTCAAACCAATAAACGAGGTTGGCTACTAAGAAATTTCTTACTTCGTTTCTGCTGTAATTAAATATTAGGGTTCCCCATTCTTTGTGTTCACCTATTCGTGAATCTCCATGTTCATAAAGATGACAACCATCAAAAAATGCTAAACCATGCTTATCTTTTGGAAAATGACCAGGCACCCAATCAAGAATTACGCCTATGCCCTCTTCATGACATTTATTTACAAACTCTCTAAATTCATTTGGGGTGCCAAATCTACTTGTTGGTGCATACCAGCCTGTAACTTGGTATCCCCATGAACCATCGAAAGGATGTTCAGATATTGGCATTAGTTCAATATGAGTGAATCCTCTCTCTTTTACGTAAGGGATGAGTTTCTTGGTTAATTCTGGATAAGTTAATAATCTTGTTCCAGGTTTTAAATCGGCTGCAGGCACTGGGTCTCTTGGTTCACCATTGTCCTCCAGATATTTATTATCTGTTGATTCATGGAGCCAACTTCCTAAATGCATTTCATAAACTGAAATTGGCTTGTTAATTTGACTAGAAGAATCTCTATTTGAAATCCAAGAACTATCATTCCAATTAAAGTTTTTCAATTTTGAAACTATTGAACCATTTTGAGGTCTGATTTCATGAAGGAAACCATATGGATCAGCTTTCTCATAAATATGACCTTGTTGTGTTCTTATTTCGTATTTATATGTGTCGCCCTCTTGCATTGTTGGCATGAATAGTTCCCAAATTCCCCCTAATCTTTTTTGCATTGGATGATGTCTTCCATCCCAAGAATTTATATCTCCAATTATCGAGATTGATTTTGCATTTGGAGCCCAAATGCAAAACATGACTCCTTTTTGATTCTTTTCTTCAATGAGATGTGCTCCCATTTTTTCCCAAATATGATGATGATTACCTTCTGCAAAAAGATGTCTATCAACTTCTCCCATCCACTCTTCTCTATATGACCAAGGGTCATGTTGTGTATGTGTGATCCCTCCTCGTGAAATATTTATTTCGTAATTATAATTTGGATTTTCAGGCAGGATAGCTTCAAAAAGCCATTTATGGTTTATGCTTTCCGCCTTATAGGTATTGTTTTTAAAATTTATTTTAACTTCGTCGGCTTCAGGCATCCATACCCTTATTACCCATTGTTCTTCATAAAAATGAGGACCTAATATTTTTAATGGATTATCATTGCAACAATTTTCTAGGTTGATAGCTTCTGATTTAATCCAGTCTGCTTGAATTGTCTCGATCATGACTGGTAGATATTAAGGATTAATAATATCAAATGATTAACCAAAAAAATAATTATTTATAAAAAAAAGGGGTCATTTTCATAAATGTTTTATTAAGGCTAAAACTTAGAGTAATAACTCTATGATTTGCTGAAGGCGCTCCAACATTTCCCTCCCCAAATCCAGGATTAACTCCAATAGCGGGATAAGCTGCTGCAGATATAGATAAGCGAAGCTTGCTATCTTTAATCAAACAAATATTTGTTGGCTGCATTGTTATTTGATAAATGCATTCTTCACTTATTTTGGAGTTTTTAACCCTTAAGAATCCGGTTGAAAATTGATTCACCTTTTCATTACCTTCTTCAACTAGAGATAAAGCAAGGCAGATATCGAAATTGGGCTGATCACTTTTTACTTGGATTTCTAATGTGGGAACTCCTCTTAAATATTGATCTTCTTCAAAAGAATTGGTTTGAAAAACACCTACATCCAGGCGTTTATCAATAATACTTCTATTAAACTTTCCTGGATTTGGACCTAAATGACCACCGTCAGATGGAGTAGGTCTCCATGGGTCATTAACAATTGTGAACCATCCTGATCCTTTTGAATTTATGGTCAGACTTCCATCTTCAACCTCTACATTTGCTGTGCCATCGCTTTTGAGCCCAAAAATAAATTCAGGGTGAAATTTATTATCTAATTCTTCCCATTTATTTAATGAAATATTCCATATTTTTTTCTCGTCTTTAAAATTCTTAGAATTAAATTTTTCATCTGATTTTAAATGTTTATCAAAAAATTTTAATAAAGATTCTTGTGATCCCTCCCACCAATTTAGATGTGTCGCATTCCCAATAATAATCTCTGGGCTTCCACCAGCTTCTTTAGATTTTTTATAAAGATCAAAGGCACCTTTTAAATGTGGATCCCAAAGTCCTCCAATAATTAACATAGGTTGTTTAATCCATGTTGAAATTGGTTTAAATTCTTCAAATGGGCGAGCATTATTTAAATTTTTAAGCCATTCCAAAACAAAGCTATTAGGATCATATTTTTTTAAAATATCAATTCCTTCCCTTAAATAACTTTTATTTTCTAAGGCTAATCTTATCTTTTCCCACTCAAGCAATTTATTTTCTCTTTTCATTTTTAGTGCTGCGATTTGAAGTCCCCATGCAATATTGTTATGCCACCAATATGCTCCTCCATCTGAGCACCAATGATCCTTAATATTCATCCCAGTCATTGCTGGAGATAAACAATCGGGCGGCTTTGAATTTAATTCACCAGTTAGTTGAGTAAATCCTTGATATGAAAAACCATATAAGCCAAGTTTTCCATTACATTCTTTTAGAGACCTTACCCATTCATGTGTTTCTGAAGTATCGCTAGCTTCTTGAGAAAAACCATTAAAAACTCCTTCAGAAGAACCCATACCTCTAACATCTTGAATTATTACCATATACCCTTTGGAAGCCCACCATTCTGGGTGAGAATAGGTAATAGTTGAAGCTATTTCCCTGCCATAAGGTTGTCTCATTAATAATGCAGGCCATGGCCCATTACTATTAGGTAACCAAATCCTTGATATAAGTCTTACTCCATCTCTAAGTACTAGAGACTTGTCAAACCATCTTGAACCAGACATTTAGGCTTTAGATAATGTCTGGACAGTGCAGCCCAATGACGTAAATAGAAAAGATCTCTGCGTTAACGGGAGTTAACTTTTTTTTGTTTGATACATACTCTATAGCTTTATCTGAACTAGCTGAAATGCCTTTTGAATTAAACTCTCTAAACTTATTACATAAATTCCTAGCTTCGTTTGGATTCTTTTTTACAGTTTCCAATAAGTTAGATTGACTTAAAACAGGGTATAAAGAGTTGGAAAACAAAAATAAAAAAAATAACAAAGGTTTCATTATCACTAACTTTTTCTAAATTCTACATTAAAAATTTTTTTTATCCAAGATTTCCAATAGATTTGTCGATTTGACTAGCTTTTTTAATCCATTCTTTTAAGAGAGTAAAAGTTGTATTTGTCTCAGTTTTTACTCTAAGAGTTCTTTCTAATCTACCAATTTTGCGTTCTAATTCGTAAGGAGTAGATAGTGATAATGATTTAATAGAAGATATACCGCAATGTAAAAGTAGATATGCTTGCGGTGGAGAAATTCCAATTTCTTTTTTAAAAATAGCTATAGCTCTAATTTTCTTTAGATTATTCAATGTACATAGTGAAGATTTTCTTTGAATCTCATTTATATCTAAGTCCGAAAGATTACTTAATTTTTCAAAGTCAGTTAGATTATTTTGAATAAAAAAAGATTTCTCATGTCTAAAATTAGTTGGCAAAAAATCTAAAAAAGTTTTACTTTCCATTTTTTAAAAGACTAATTCATTTTGACATTTTTCTGAACTTCTCCTATAACCACTGGTTTACTTACACCATCTGAAATTTTTTCAAGTTTTCTTATCTTTATTTTTACATTCGCACCAGATCTGCTACCTTTCCTTAAGTTTTCCGATAATTGTTCTAAAGTTGGTTCAATAGATTCTTCTGGAAAGTCATCATCTGCTTTAGCAATAATCAAATCGAACCCATTGTCATAAACAATTGGAACATATTTTGCACCTTCTATTACAACCTTTTCGGAGTAACTTTGTATAAATGCCCAACTACTCAAAGAAAGCAATAATGAAAAGATAGTTGCTCCAATTATTCGAAATTTAAAACCAAAATTAAATATAAAAGCTGCTATTGTGCAAATGAAAAGAAATATTCCAAAGAATCCAAAAATTTTGGGTGTGTTCTCTAATAGTTCAAAAAAAGACATTTAGTGGCTTTGACCTGATTAATTTCTTATATTTTGTAAGCCTACTCTATTTTTGGGCTCTAACTTGAAAAAAATTAGATCTCTAAATTTAAATACTAAGATTCTTTTGGTAGGGATGCTTTTACCTTTAGGTTTTTTAGGCACTTTTTTATTAAATAATTTTTTAAAAGAAACTTATAGTTCTAGGAAATTAGAACTAGAAAAAAGTATTGAGAATCTTTTAGATAAAAATGTTGATTTAGGTGATTATGTCGGGATTAGATTTCTAGGTATTTCTTTGGGTAATTCAAAAATTAATGATAAAAAAAATATAGATTCTGAAATTAAAGCTAAAAATGTATATGTGGGCATTATGCCTTTTAGATCTTTTTTAAAACAAAAATGGATTGTAAAAATAAGTCCTAAGGAAGCTGCCATAAATATAGATAGAGATTTTTTTAAAAGGGACGAATCTTATAAAAATGATCGAATTACAAAAAAATCACAATCAAAGTATGAATTGAACTTTAACTTAAATAAATATTCAGATCTGAAGTTTAATAAAGCAGGATTAAAAACAAAAGTAAAAGGTAATGTTATTTACAAGTCAAGAAATAGACAAATCATTGCAAATGTAAAATCAAATTTTGATGAAAAGGGTTTTTTAAAATTTAAATTTAATACAAAGTTAAATCAAGACTTTTTAAAACTGGATTTATTTTCTAGGGGTTTAGATCTTGAGAATTCTGAATATATTATTGGGAATAGAAAAATTAGCTTTAAAAAGGGTACCTTTAAATCTAACTTTAAATTTAATAAATCATCAAAGCGTACATTTTGTGAAGGAAGATTTTCTTTTACTAATTTAAAAATAAAACCAGAAGATTTCGCAGAGAATATAAATTCAGATTCAACTAGGTTTTTTTGTAAAGATAATAATTTAATTGGTAATTCAGAAAAATTAAATTATGGAACTTTGACTTCGAATTTTAATCTCAATGTACCATTTAATAAAAGTTCCAATAATATTGATCTAATAGGAAGTATTGGATACATTAATAGCCTGAATCCAGATATCAAATTATCGGGTAATATTCCCTATTGGTTTGATAGAAGAGGTATTAATTTTGGTGATATAGATACTAGTTTTAAAATAAATAGAACTCAATTATCTAATTTAAATATTTTCCGAAAAAATGATATAAGGGGTTTCATTACTGCTAAAGGAGAATTAAAAGGAAAAATTACTGATCCTGATATTTCTATAAACTTTAATGTTGATTATCCGCACTTTAAAGGTATCCGCATTAGAGAAACATGGGAGGGAGATATTAAAAATGAAAATAATGAATTTCTGCTAAATATGAAAAATAGATATTCTCCAATCCCTTCATTTCTTTCAATTAAGTTTGATTCTGATCTTAAACTAGATAATGCAAATTTTATAAGAGTTTTTAACTCAAATAAAGGGACTGTAGGAATTTTCAAAGAGGAAGATAGTTATAACTGGCGAGCGGATAATTTTCCTCTTGATGAACTTGAATTATCTTTAAACAAAAATCAATTCGATAGAATTGATGGAATTATTAATGGTGAAGGATCAATTTCGTCAGACCAGTCATCCTTGGTTGGACGACTTAGTTGGAGTTTAGGTAAATATAGAAATATTAATCTAGCCAATTCATTATTTGATTTCAGCGTCAAAAATAATTATTTTTACATAAGTTCTTCATTGTATCCAATTGATGGAGGAATAATTGAAGTCGAATATGATTCAAATAAAAATAATTTTATTAATTCAGAATTCACGAATGTAAGCACTAGTTGGACTATCCTTACCGCGGTTGATATTTTTAACTTTGATAATAAAAAAGTTATTCCCATAAGTAAATCGAATATTTTGGATGATTTGGAAATAAATAAAGATAATAAATCATTTAAAGAGAGGATCGATTTTATAAATAACTTTATTGAAAATAGTAATGTGCTAGAGGACAAATTTAATTTGCAAAAATATTTAAATAAATTTAGAAGTAGATACAATGGAAAAATTACTATTCAGGGCGATAGACCAGTCAATTATAAATTGAATGCAAAATTAAATGGCTATCTTGATGTATCTAGAGACGACTATAAGAATAATAAAGAGGAATTTTCTATTGATTTGGAAGGAGGATTATTAACAGGGAAAGGTTCTTTAAGAATTAATAAATTACCATTAAGTACTGCAAATATCTTTTTAAATAAACCAAGAGATTTTCTTGGAGGGTTAGATATGAATTTATTTTATGATCTTGATACAAAATCTTTCTCTAGTGAAATTTCTTCCAATAATTCATCAATTAAAAATAACACAATAACATTTGATAAAGGACTAGCTGAATTTAATAATTCTATTTTTGATATTGATTTTTCCCTTCTAATAAATGATTCTGAAATCCCAATTAATATTGAAGGCTCAATACCTATAAATAAATCAGATAACTTAGATCTAAGATTGATTGGGAATGGAAAATTTATTGAGTTAATAGATATTTTTGCTGATGAATACTTTACCTTTAAAGAAGGTGATGTGAATCTTAGAATGATTCTAAAAGGAACCTTAAATAAACCTCTATTAAATGGATTTGTCGTAATTAACGATTCTGAAATTGATTTTTTCAACAATATAATAAAAGATATTAATAGCATAATAATTTTTGATTTTGATTCTTTAGAGATCAATAATCTAAAAGCAAAGGCTGAAGATTCTGGGGAAATTTTTATAAAAGGGTCTTTGCCTTTTTATAGTAAGAATGATTCCGAGAAGGCAAAAATTAATTTGATAACAAATAGATTTACTTTAAAGAAAGATAATTTTAATTTTTTAATAGATTCAGATATCGATTTAAGTGGATCATTTGAAAGTCCTGTTTTGGGAGGTTCTCTATCTTTTAATAATGGATTTATTAATTTTAATAGCACCAATCAAAATAATAAAAAAGAAAATAATCTTATACGAAAAGAGGATAAAAAAGATTGGCCAGAACTCTATTGGAATAATAATGAAAATATTGAAATAATTTCAAATGAAACAATCTTGAATTCAGTTCTTTTGGGAGAAACTTTGCCTAATTATTTGGATAATTTGAGTTTTAATAATCTTAAATTAAAACTTGGTCCAGATTTTAAACTTCAATATTCAGAATTAATTCAAGCTTATTTAGATACCAAATTAGACCTTAATATAAACGGAAAGGTAGGCAAAGATTTAAATGCTAGAGGTCTAATTTATCTTAAAAAAGGTAGAGCTAATCTATATACTACTCCATTTAAACTTGATAAAAATAAAGATAATTATATTTTATTTGCATCAAGAAGTGGTGTTGTTCCATTTATTAATTTTTCTCTGGTTAGTAAAGTTCCAGATTCTATAATACCTATAAGTGAAAATAATCAGGATTCAAACATCTCAGGTGATCTTGATGTAAATGCGACTTCTAGTGGTTTGGGATCATTTGGGATTGGCAATTCAAGGCTTATCAAAATTGAAGCATCTTATGAAGGATTTTTAGATCAATTATCTTTTGCTGATGAAAATAGAAGAATCCAATTAAGGAGCACGCCAAGTTATAACAGATCACAAATAATTGGTTTGATTGGAGGTAACTCTGCAAATTTAATAAATAGAGCATTTATTTCTCAACTTAATAATGCTGATGCATTTAGTGAAAGATTTCAGTTATCTTTATATCCAGCGTTAATAGAAAATAATGATTCATTAAATAATATTTTTTCCAATGAAAATTTAGATATAGAAAATGATGGTCAATCATCTTCTAATGAGGAATTTTCTTCTCAAGCTTGGGTAGCCGAAATAGGGCTTGATATTACTGATGCGATAAATTTTGCCTTTCAAACGGTTCCAGGTAGAGATGATATTTCACCTTTAGGAATTTTGACTTTTCAGGCAAATCCAAACTTAGAATTATTAGGTTCTTATGATTCCAATGGGGATTGGAAAAGTCAAGTTCAATTATTTTTTAGATATTAACTCAGAAAGAAATTTACTTTAAAGAATCGTTAATTTGAATTATTATTAGATTAACTAAAAAATATTATGGCTAATATCTTTGAAGTTCCTCAACCAGGTAATGATCTTCTAGAAAAAGCTGATAAAGTTCGTTTGGCATCAATAAAAATAAGTCAGACTGAAAATCAAAATCGAATTAAAGCCTTAAATTTTATGGCTGATTATCTAGAAAAAAATTCTAAAGAAATATTAGAGGCTAATAATGCGGATTATTCAAGTGCAGAAAAAAAGGGTATTTCTAGGGCTTTACTTTCTAGATTAAAGTTATCAAAATCAAAATTAAATTCAGGAATTGAAGGGGTAAGAAAAGTTGGAGACTTGGCTGATCCTGTAAATCAAGTTCAAATAAAAAGAGAGCTTTCAAAGGGATTGATCTTAGAAAGAAAAACTGTGCCAATTGGAGTCTTAGGGGTTATTTTTGAATCAAGGCCAGATGCCGTGATGCAGATTAGTTCATTAGCAATAAGATCAGGTAATGGAGTAATGCTAAAAGGTGGTAGTGAAGCTAATTTAACAAATACTTCAATAGTGAAAGCATTGCAAGAAGGTTTAAATGAATCAGGTCTTGATAAAAATGCAATATGTTTACTAACAAGCAGAAAAGATAGCATGGCGATGTTAAATCTTGAGAAATATATTAATTTAATAATTCCAAGAGGAAGTAATGAATTAGTTAAATTTATTCAGGAGAATACAAGAATTCCTGTGCTAGGCCATGCTGATGGAATTTGTCATTTGTTTATAGATATTGAGGCAAATCTAGAGATGGCTTTATCAGTCGCTTTGGACAGCAAAATTCAATATCCTGCAGCATGTAATGCTATCGAAACTTTATTAGTCCATAAAGATATCGCACCAGCTTTTTTAGAAAAGGCCATCCCTTTATTTAATTCTAATGATGTTAAATTAATTGGAGATAAGAGATCAGTTGAATTAGGGTTAAAGTATGAGGCTAGTCTAGAAGATTGGAAAACTGAATATTTGGATTTAATTTTATCGATAAAAATTGTTGATGATCTTGAGGAAGCAATCACACATATTCAAAAATATAGTTCAAAACATACAGATGGAATAATTACTGAAAATTCAAATACTGCCAATAAATTTATGAATGTAGTTGATAGTGCAGGTGTTTTTCATAATTGCTCTACTAGGTTTGCAGATGGGTTTAGATATGGATTCGGAGCTGAAGTTGGTATATCTACTCAAACTCTTCCACCAAGGGGACCTGTAGGTCTAGAAGGTTTGGTAACTTATAAATATTTCCTAAAAGGTGATGGGAATATAGTTGATGATTTTTCATCAGGAAAGGCTATCTATACACATAAAGATCTTTAAAACTTTTAAAGATGGAAACTTTTTTAAAAATTGAGAATATTAAACTTTGGGCTAGGGTTGGCGTTCTTGATGAAGAAAGGGAATTAGGACAACTATTTATTTTAGATATATTTTTGTGGACTGATTTTGAAAAATGTACAGTAAATGATGATATAAAAAAAACAGTTGACTATTCAAAATTAGTTCAAATTTTAAAAGATCAATCAAAGAAAATATATTGTTTCACAATCGAAAAATATTCAAACGCAATTTTAGAAATCATTGATCAGGAATTTAAGCTTTCTAAAATTAAAATTATTTTGACAAAATGCAATCCTCCAATCACAGGTTTCGATGGGAAGGTGTCAATAGTAAGAATTCTTGAAAATAATTAAAGTATTGGAAAAAAGAAATCCCATTATATTGATTCATGGTCTTTGGAATACTTCAAGTATTTTTTCTTCTATTACCTCAAAACTTGATGATATTGGCATTGAATATTTTGCCCCAACTCTTAAGCATTCATATGGAATGACTTCAATTCTGGATTTGACTAATAAATTAAACGAATTAATTTTAGAGAAATATGGTTTAGAAAAAGAAATAGATATTTTGGGATTTTCTATGGGAGGAATAATTGGTAGGTACTGGCTTCAAAAATTTAATGGGTATAAAAGAACAAGAAGATTAATATCTATAGGTTCCCCTCACAAAGGAACTTTGATGGCTCAATTAATACCTAAATACCCTTTTAGAGGAATATCAGAAATGAAAATAAATAGTAAGTTTTTAAGAGAACTCGCAAATAATGATTTTTTTCTTGATGATATTGAGTGTATAAATTTCTTTACTTATTGGGATATGATGGTTTTCCCTGGCTGGTGGACAAATTTAAATTTTGGAAAAAAAATATCAGTAAAAGTATATAAACATAGAAATCTTGTAAGAAATAAATCTGTGGTTGATAAAATAATCGATGAAATTATTATGTAGCTCCAGATAGACCTAAGTGTCTTATTAAGGAATCTGTTTGTGGCTCTCTTCCCCTGAATAGTTTAAATATGTCTAATGGAGGTAAGCTTCCTCCTAAGCTAAGTATTGTATCTTTGAATTTCTTTCCTATTAACTTTAAATCTTCAGAGTTTTCTAGATCAGCTTCTTCAAACATTGAAAATGCATCAGCACTTAGAACTTCAGCCCATTTATATGAGTAATATCCTGCAGAATATCCGCCTGCAAATATATGACTAAAACAACAAAGAAATTGATCTTCTTGAATTGGTTCAATAACAGTAGTTTGTTTTGCAATTTCTCTTCTTATTTCATCTGCTGTTTTACCTTCGTTTTTATCAATACTACTGTGCAATCTGAGGTCTGTAATTGCAAAATGTAGTTGTCTAAGAGTAGCCATACCACAATTAAAAGTTCTATTCTTTAGGAGCTTCTCAAAATTCTCATCGGATAATTTTTCTCCTGTTTTGTAGTGCTTAGCAATATTCATAAGTGTATTTTTATGAAAACACCAGTTTTCCATAAATTGACTTGGAAGTTCGACTGCATCCCACTCAACGTTGTTGATGCCAGCTGCTTGAGGAAGATTTACAGTAGTAAGCATGTGTTGAAGACCATGACCAAATTCATGGAAAAGTGTCTGAACTTCTTCAAAACTCATCAAACTAGGTTTATCTTTTGATGGTGGAGTCTGATTACAAACGAGATAAGCTACAGGGAGGGTCTTTTTGCCAACATTATTTTTATTCAAACATTCATCCATCCAAGCCCCTCCTCTCTTTGATTCAGGCCTCGAATATGGATCCAGGTAAAAAGATGCTATTTTCTTATCTTCTTTATTGAGGATATTAAAAAATAAGACGTCATCATTCCATAGAGGAGCCTCATCAGTCGCCTCAACTACTTTAATTTCAAAAAGCTTCTCACTTAATTTAAATAAACCTTTCAAAACATCATTTAGTGGGAACCAAGGTCTCAAAGACTCTTGATCCAAATTGAGCTTTTCCTTTCTAAGAAGTTCAGACCAATAACTAATATCCCATGGCTCAATATTCTGCGATTTTGGAAACCCATTAGCTTTAGAAAACTTATCGAGCGTTTCTAATTCAATTTTTGCGGTTTTGAATGCTGGTTCTCTCAATTCTTCTAAAAGGTTTTCAACATTTTTAATTTCTTTCGCCATTTTCGTTGACAAACTTAGTTCTGCCCAACTTTTATAACCGAGAAGATTAGCCTGTTTAGTTCTAAGAGATAATATCTCTTCAATGATTTGAGAATTATTTTTTTCTCCTTGAGATGCCCTACCAACGAATGCCTTATAAAGTTTCTCTCTAAGGTTACGGTCGGTGGCATATGTCATAAATGAAGTATAAGTTGGAATATCTAGACTTAATTTCCAAGGACCATTTTTAATATCAACTTCTTCATCTTTTTTTAAGTGATTGTGTGCAGAAATTGCCATCAATTCAAGTACTCGTTCAGGAAGACCATCGACTTCAGATTTTTTATTTAATATTAAAAACCATTTATTAGTAGCATCAAGAACATTATTGCTGAAGTCTGTTGATAGCTTTCCAAGCTTTTCTGAAATGTTGTTGAATTCTTCTTGATCATTCTTTTGTAGTGAAATTCCTCTATGTTGCATCTCAAGAATTTCTTTATCTAAAATTCTGTTTTTGATTTGATCAAAGTTATTTGTCTCTTTAAGCTTGACTAAAGAATTGTAAATTATTTTACTTTGTCCGAATTTATTACTCAAGCTAATAATCTCTGGAAGAAATTTTGAATAAATATCTCTAAGACTTTCAGAATTATTTACTGCATTTAGGTGACTTATTACTCCCCAACTCCATCTAAGAATTTCATTGACTTCATTTAAGGGATTTATTACCTTATCCCAATTTAAATCATTGTGAATCAAATAGTTAGATAAATTTTTCTCAATGTTTTTAAAATCTTTAGCTATCTTTTCTA